>NZ_VPAM01000031.1:0-44668 GCF_013419215.1 Acinetobacter sp. YH12096
AAACCTTCAAAATTCTTGCTGAGCGATATCGCAATCGAGGCAAAAGACTAGCATTGAGATTCAATCTAATTGCTGGAATTTATAACTTGGAGCTGAGTGAAAAATGACTTATGAAAGAAATCTATTGTATCAAATATAAATTTATATAGGTGTATTCTTCTGTGGCTATAGAATTTGTTTCTAAATCAAAATTACCTACTGCGTTTGGCGATTTTGAAATTATAGCGTTTCAAGACCAACGTACTGGTGAAGAACATATCGCTCTTACTAAAGGGATGAATGCTGGTCCAAATCAACCTGTACTAGTCAGAATACATTCAGAGTGCTTAACAGGTGATGCTTTTGCTTCACTCAAATGTGACTGTGGCCCCCAATTACATTCAACCATGAAAATGATTCATGATGCAGGTCAAGGGGTAATTTTATACCTGCGCCAAGAAGGCCGTGGCATAGGCTTAACCAATAAAATTCGAGCCTATGCACTTCAAGACCAAGGACATGATACTCTTGACGCCAATTTATTATTAAATTTACCAGCAGATGCTCGTAAATATGACATGTGCACCATTATGTTAGATTATTTAAAAATAAAGAATGTAAAACTCATTACAAATAATCCGCTTAAAATTAAATCTTTAACTGATTTAGGAATTAATGTTGTTGAACGGATTCCATTAAAAGTTGGCTTAAATATTTTTAACAAAGCTTATCTAGAGACAAAGCAAAAACGTATGTCACATCTGTATGATAATAGTGATTTCTAAGAAGCGATCACTTTCGGTAAAAAATCCAGATACAAAGTTCCATCTCCCTCATGGGAGAGGGTTTTATCAGATATGGTTCTTGATAAATTAACTTTAAATATACGGATTAAAGAAACAGGAAATTATTTATTTTCTCTAAGTATTTGCGAAAAAGCTGTGACTTTTTCTAAAGTCGCATTCATCCCCTTATTAAAAAAAGTATCGACGAGCGCTGAACCAATAACAATAAGATCTGCTTTATTGGCTAATGCTTTAACATGACTTTCATTTTTGATCCCAAAACCAATTGCAACTGGAATATTAAAAATAGGCTTGATTTCAGCAATCTTTTTCTCAAGATTAGACAGATTGAAGTCTCCTCCTGTTAAGCCATTTTCTGCAACATGATATAAAAAACCTGTCGCGCGCGCTGAGATTTGCTCTAACCTTTCAACTGGGGTCGTCGGCGCGGTCATTGCAATTAAATGCATATTTTTTTTATTTAACTGCACTTCGAATTTTTCTCGATATCCATATGGAGCATCTAAAATCAATATTCCATCTATAAGATTTTCTGTTTCGGCGATAAGTATCTCGAAACCATATTGCATAATCGGATTTAAATAAGTCATGAAAATTATTGGTGTTTTTTCATCATGTAGCCTGATTGCTTTTACCAACTCAATGGTCTGTTTTAGCGTTTGACCTGCACCTAAAGCCCTAAGATGCGCTGCCTGAATGATCTCTCCATCTGCCACTGGATCTGAAAATGGAATGCCAACTTCAATAATGTCAGCCCCAGCTTGACCCAATTGGCTTAACAGATGACAACTTTCTGTGAAATTAGGATCTCCAGCAGTAAAATAACAGACCAGACCGCTTCGATTTTCCAGTTTCAATTGCTCTAATGTTTGATCTAGACGGTTCATGCTGTAGCTCCTGCAAGATATTTTTTGACCGTGTTTAAGTCTTTGTCACCTCTGCCACTTAAATTGACAATAATGATCTGTTCTGGCTGCATTTCTTGAGCAAGTTGAATCGCATACGCAATCGCATGGGAACTCTCAAGAGCAGGAATAATGCCCTCCCGTTGGCTTAAAAGCTGAAATGCATTTACAGCTTCTTGGTCGGTTATAGCCGTGTATGTCACGCGTCCTGTTTCAAACAGAAGGCCATGCTCAGGGCCAACGCCAGGATAATCTAAGCCGGCTGATATAGAGTGTCCTTCTAAAATCTGCCCATCTAAATCTTGTAATAAATAGGTTAAATTGCCATGCAGCACACCAACTTGACCTTTGCAAATAGAGGCGGCATGTTCACCGCTATTTGTTCCTTTTCCACCAGCCTCAACGCCAAACATTTTGACATTTAGGTCTTCTAGAAAAGGATGCATCAACCCTAGTGCATTTGATCCACCACCAACGCAAGCAACCAAAGCATCAGGCAGTTTATTTTCTTTGAGGAGTATTTGGTTTCTGGCTTCTAGACCAATAATTTTCTGAAATTCTCTGACCATCGTGGGATATGGATGAGGGCCTGCACCCGTACCCAACAGGTAATAGGTTGTATCAACATGACGAATCCAGTCACGTAATGCTTCATTCATCGCATCTTTTAAAGTCCCACGACCTTTTTGAACACTTCTGACTTCAGCACCGAGTAATTTCATGCGTTCAACATTCATTTGTTGGCGCTGAATATCTGTTTCTCCCATAAAAATGGTACATTTCATCTTAAACAGTGCGCAAACTGTTGCTGTTGCAACCCCATGTTGTCCAGCACCAGTTTCTGCAATGATTCTGGTTTTCCCCATAAATTTGGCCAATAAGATTTGCCCAACACAATTATTGATCTTATGCGCACCCGTATGATTCAAATCTTCTCGCTTGAGATATATTCGAGCACCTCCTGCATAAGCTGTTAGGTTTTTTGCATAGAAAAGCGGACTAGGGCGACCAACAAAGTCCGTTAAAATCTGTTGATATTCAGCCCAAAATTCAGGTTTATGCCGAACAGTATTAAAGGCTTGCTCTAATTCTTGAAGTGCAGGCATTAAGCTCTCTGCCATGTAACATCCGCCAAATTTACCAAAAAATCCCAATTCATCAGGACCATTACCTGTATAAGGGGTTGTCATCTCATATCTCTTTTACTATCAAAATTTGTTTGATCTTAAAATATTTTCATTTTTTTGATAATTGATATATTTTGAGCTGATGATGTTAGAAAATTTTACAACATGAAGCGCAGAACACTCCCTCCCCTTAATGCTTTAAAAGCATTCGAGGCCGTCGCCAGAAATAAAAGTTTCAGCTTAGCTGCGGAAGAATTATGTGTCACCCATAGTGCGATTAGCCATCAAATAAAACAGCTAGAAGAATGGTTCGATAAAAAATTGTTTATTCGACATTCCTCGACCATCTCTCTGACGGCGGATGCCGAAGAATTATCGCTAGTTTGTACGCAGCTTTTTAATCGTTTAGAACAATGCGTCTTTGAGTTAACAAATAAAACATCAGAAGTAGAAGTTGTCATAGGCGCTTCTCATAGTTTTATGGCCAATTGGCTGATTCCTCGATTAGAAAAGCTCGAAGTCATTTATCCCAATATCCATATCAAATTAATGACATGTAATGACTTAAAATTGTTAGAAAAAGAGAAAGTTGACATATTTATCAATAGCGTCAGTGAGCATTATCTACTTCCCAGCTTTTTGAATAAATATCTTTTATTTCCCGATAACATGGGGCCTATTTGTAATCGTGAAATAAATCTTCTTCATTGCGTAAATGATCTTTTAAACTATCCATTACTTCATACCCACTCAAATAAAAGTGCATGGCATACATGGTTTGATCAGTCCAAAATTAACTTTTCCCCAAAAGCGAATGATCGTTATTTTGATAGTCTCAATTTAATGATAGAAGCGGCTGTGTCTGGGTTAGGAATTGCCATAGCCCCTCAAATTTTAGTCGAAAAAGAAATTTTAAATGGAAGAATCATTGCCCCTTTTGGTTTTATCTTTTGTGACTATAATTTTTATGCACTGGTCAGAAAAAACAATGAGAATCATGATGTCATGAATATTATTCATTGGTTAATGGCTGAAGAAAAAGTTTAAAAAAAATTAATCATTGATCACCACAATTCTATTCAATGTACTGACTTGAACTTCTATCTTCACATTCTGTTCACTCTAGCTCCCCTAAAGTGTGAGGATAAACGGTGAAGATGGACAGTGAACATGAATCAAGTCAAAACGTTAATGGCAATTGCCTTATCCTTACCCGTGCTTTTCCTGTCAGGATGTAAAAGTGTTCCTCGTTATTCCTCTGATTATGCAAATGCCAGAGCGAGTATTCAAGGAATACCCTTAGATGATGCAAAAGCACTAGAAATCGGCACCCGCTTCACTTCCGCATTTAATACGTTGGGCACACCTAAATTCGTTGAAAATGCTGGAGCACTGTATGCAGATCAGCTTTTTATTAACGACACTCTGTCGCAATTTTCATCGCGTAAAAAACTGCTTGAACATTTTCAAGGTATGAACCAGCGGGTGAGTAATGTAACTGTCAGTCTATTAAATACTTCATATCATCAAGACTCTGCCTATGTGCATTGGCATATGGTTTATGATTTTAAAATGTTCGGGAAGACACGAACAATGGATTCATTTGGAATCAGTGAAATAAAGGTCAACCCAAACCATCAGATTATTTTCCAACAAGATTTCTGGGATCCAGCCAATGGTCTGTATCGTTCTTTGCCATATGTAGGAGGAACCTATTCATGGGTACTGCCTTTCAAAAAGTAGCCATAACCACTGTACTGATGCTCGGTAGTTTCGGTTCGTGGGCGCATGCGCAGACCTTAAATAAATGTGGTAATGGCCCACTCATGGTGGGACAAAAACAGGTCGGTGTTGCCAGTTACTTTGCGCAAAACTGTAATCAGCCTTGGCAAGGCCAAAACATGCAGATGGATTTTACCTATACTCAGAATATTCCAGAATGGGCATTCAAACGTGCGGCCACACATCTACTCCAACGTAATATCAAAGATCAAAAGATTCAGGCTGTTTTCAATCCAATCACCGATCTGTATCGTCCAGTGAACTCAGGAGATCTATACCAACTAAAATATAGCCATGCCACACACACATTAAGCCTATACTTAAACCAGAAACTGCAGGGACAACTCCAGAACCAGCAGGCCCAGCAATATTTTAATATATGGCTAGGTCCTCAGCCATTTAGTGCTAAATTAAAACAGCAATTAATAAAGTAGTCTCTACAGTTATGTCTAAACATTTTATTTTGATGGTTGAAGATCATTACGAACTGGCATCTACCTTATGCGAGTTTCTAGAAGAGCATGGTTTTGTGGTCGATCATGCTCGAAACCTAAATGCTGCGCGCCAATTGCTCAAGCAGCAACGCTATCATATTTTACTTTTAGATATTAATTTACCTGATGGTTCGGGTTATGAACTATGTGAATGGCTACGAAATAAAGAAGGTATGGACCTCCCTGTGCTGATGCTCACCGCACGCGATACGTTGAATGACAAACTCAAAGGTTTCAATTCAGGCACGGATGATTATCTAGTCAAGCCATTTGACTTTAATGAGCTGGTGGTTCGAGTCAAAGCTTTGATCAAGCGCTCACTGGGTGAAGTCTCCTCTGGCCGTCTTCAAATTCATGATCTGATTCTGGATCCGGCAACACAGCAACTGACTCGTGCAGGACAACCCATTGAACTGCCTCCCATTCAGTTCAAACTGCTCAAACTACTGATGCGTCATTCGCCTAAAGTTCTGACTAAACAGGAAATTATGATAGAGCTTTGGGGGGATGAAGAGCCTGAAAGCGATGCCCTGCGTAGTCATATTTATAATTTGCGTAAAATGGTCGATAAGCCTTTTGAGCAAAAGCTAATTCATACCATATCTGGTGTAGGGTTAAAGATCACTTTAGAAGATTAAGCTTTCGAAGCCCAGCCTTAATTTAAATACACGACGACAATCAGTCCGGTCGTTATCGCCAGATCAACATCCTGATGGGTATTGAGATAATACTGGCGATCAAACAACTCCACCCGCCAGCCAAGCTGCTTGCACAACTTCTGTACCAATTGCAGTCCAATGCCATGACCTTTGATCTCTAATTGCAATTGCTGCCCCGACAGTTCTTGCACCTTTGAGTTATTCGGTAAAGGAATGCCGACACCATTATCTGCAATCAATACTGTATTTTTTTGCAGAATGACATCAATTTCTGTGCCTTGTGAATAATTCAGTGCATTCCGCAAAATATTGCCAAATACCATTTTGGTCATCGACGGGTAAAGTTTACGTGGCTGTTCGTCTAGATCTTTTTGAAAATTTATCCGCATGCCTTTGTTATGGCTAACAATATCCAGATCCTGAACTAGATTTTCCAGACATTTTGAAAGCAAAGTCGATTCAGCGGTTAAAGTATTGGTGGCATTACGGGCGATAGCCAGTAGTGTGTCAACTAATAGTTGCATGTCTTCAATGGTGTTGTTCAAGCGAGTAAATAATTTATTGTCCCCATAGCGTGCCTGACACAACTGCACATTACCTTTTAAGATGGTGAGTGGTGTGCGAAGCTCATGACTCACATCACCAGTAAATTCACGTTCACGCTGAATAAACTCGCTTAATACCTGATGATATTTTTCTAGCGCCTGCTTCAGATATTCCGCTTCCAGATTTGAATCAGTCCGGATGCCATGAAACGGTGAAGCCTGATTTTTATAATCTTCCCAATCAATATGTTCCAGTGCGTTGGCAAGCCTAGTAATGGGAGAAAAATAGCGCCGGGCACGGCGGTTCCACCACCATAAGATACTATAAAGTACAAACAAGCTGACCATCAGTGGTGCCAGACCAAACAGCCAGACCAGTTTATTGACATTGCTTTCGCCAAAGACCAACAGGACATGCTGCCCATCTTTTTCGCCATAAACGGTCATGCGTTCCTTACCATCGACAAAATGCCGATTCACCCCTTGCTCAAGTGACATATTCTTAAATTGGGAGGGTGGCACAGTGTTCCAGCGGTAACCATACAGGTTTTTGGTATCGGGCAATTCTGCGGCAGGATTACGTTCTAATCGCTGCCAGTAGTGTGACATCTCCTGTTCTAGCGCCGTTCTGAGCAAAGAACCTTTAATCACCCAGGCACTGAAGCCAATCCCAATCACCACAGACAGGGCAATGAATCCGATTTGCAGCCAGTAATAGCGGTTAAACACCTCACCCAGAGGATGATCACGTTTGTCTCTAAACAGCTTTAACATTGATGCATTCCCCGCTGGCCAATCCCATTGTTCAATTATACGGCTTTCTTCTTTAACAGAAAGTGGCCAATGACCCACTCGCGTCCATGGTCATAACCAAATAGCTCGGCACAGGCCATAAAGAAAATCCGCCAGCGCTGCCACCAGATTGCGGCATCCGCGCCATAAGTTTTTTCAAATAAGGGTTTTAGCTCGGCCTGTTTACCATCCATATTTTCTAGCCAAGCATTTGCGGTACGTTCATACTGCGTACCCGCCCATTGCCAGTGCTGTTCTAGCTGTAAATGCTGCTGAAAATGTAGGAAAGTTGAGGCTGCTGGCATCAAACCACCACTAAAGAAATATTGCGACATCCAGTCAAACTCATTTTTGACTTCAAACGGGTAATGCAAGAAACGATGACAGAAAATATGACACCACAATAAGCCATCTGGTTTGAGCCAAATACTAATATTTTCAAACAGTTTTTGATAGTTGCGTACATGCTCAAACATCTCCACCGATACCACACGGTCAAATGACGCAGGTTCAAGTTGCAACACATTGACATCACAAGTGATCACATTAAGGTTATCCAGTTTTTTTAAACGGGCTTGTTCCTGAATATACTCGCGCTGCGTTGAAGAATTTGACACGACTGTAATACGGGCCGTTGGATAATGCTCGGCCATATATAGACTTAAAGAACCCCAACCGCAGCCAATTTCCAAAATATCCTGCCCGTCTTTCAGTTGTGCTCGCTGGCAATAGCATGCAAGGGCAGCTTCTTCGGCTTGGTCTAGCGTCATATCGGCATGTTCAAATAGACTCGCGCTATATTTCAAACGCTTACCGAGTACTGCCTGAAAAAATGCGGTCGGCAGTTCATAATGCTGCTCATTGGCTTTGTCTGTCTCAATGGCAATTTTGCTGTTTTTCAGCATGGTCAGCACATCCATATAGCGCTGCGCTGCCAATGCGGGGTTAAACCGACCTTCTTGTGCCAAACGTTTTTTGCTCAAGATTTTAATACCAGCACGAATCACTGGGTCTGGCACCTTGCCATTTTCGATCAGTTCTAAAGATTTTTGAATCATAAAGTCCATGTATTTACCTACTCTTTGGGTGGCCACGGAATAAACATTGAAGTTCGTCGTTGATAGTCTTTATAGTTGTCACCACGGTGGGTGAGGGCCTGTTTTTCACTAAATGGAATACCCGTAAGGTAGTACAGGAATAGCCACATCAGCAGCGGATAAATCCATAATTCATAGCATCCTGCTGCCAGACCAAGTACTGGATAGGCAAACCAATGCAGCCATTCAAAAAAATAATTCGGATGGCGTGAGTATTTCCACAAGCCCTGATCCATGGTTTTACCTTGATTCTGTGCATCTAGCTTAAAACGGTAAAGTTGCTGATCGGCAGTGCTTTCGCCTATCAAAGCGGATAGCATGATCATGCCCGCTACAATCACAGTGACCAAAGTCCAGTCATTCCATTGCTCGGTCGAGATACTTATCAACTTCAGCATTGGGTAAGAAAACAGTAGAGCCAAACCTGCCTGAAATATAAAAAACACCAGAAAACCAAGATGCTGATAATCCCCCATCGCTCGGCGCATGTTGGCATAACGCGTGTCTTCTTGGGTTTCACTGGCATAGCGCCGTAACAGATGCCAAGTCAGCCGTGAAAACCAGATCCCACTCGCCAGTCCCAGAAATAAGCGAACCAACATCGGTGCACTGTCAATCGCCCAAGCGGCAATAATCACATTGAGGGCAATACTGAAACTCCAAGCGACATCGACCAGCCCTGCTCTACGGTTATAGGTCACCAACACCCAGCTACAGAGCATGATAAAGACATTCAGCATCAGTAAGTTCAGCAGCATTTCGGCCCTCCTGCTTTATCTTGGCTTAGTAGGCACTGGCTTCGAACAGCAGATGTACATCACTGATCACGCCTTCGCGGAAGCCACCTTCGCAATAACACAGATAAAAATCCCACATGCGGATAAAACGCTCATCAAAGCCAAGCCCAAGTACCTGATCATGCTGCTGCAAGAAACGCTGACGCCAGCAGTGCAAGGTCTGGGCATAGCTCTGGCCTATATCTTCCAGATGTTTGAGACGCAGTTTTTGTTCGGAAGCGGTCTGGGTCATGACACTGATACAGGGAATAAAACTGCCCGGGAAAATATAGCGCTTGATATAGTCCACGGTATTCAGGGCTTTGGCATAGCGTGCATCTTCAATGGTGATGGCCTGAATCAGGGCCAGACCATTCGGTTTTAGCAGCTCACGGCATTTCTGGAAATAGGTGGATAAATACTGCTCACCTACGGCCTCGATCATTTCAATCGACACCAGCTTGTCGTATTTGCCTTCCAGTAAGCGGTAATCTTTCAGCTGCACAGTCACACGATGTGACAGTCCGGCTGCAGCAACTCGGGCGAGTGCTTCATCGTACTGAGCTTTGGAAATGGTAATGGTAGTCACCCTACAGCCATAATGCTGAGCCGCATAAATGGCAAAGCCTCCCCAGCCGCTGCCAATTTCAACCAAATGGTCCATCGGTTGCAATTGAAGTTTTTGGCAGATCAGTTCTTTTTTATAATCTGAAGCTTGTTCCAAGCTCATACAGGGTTCTTTAAACACCGCACTGGAATACATCATGCTGTAATCCAGGAATAGCTTGAAAAAGTCATTACTCAGGTCATAATGCTCGGCAATATTTTTGCGGCTGCCATCAATCGAATTCTTGCGCGATTTATACCAGACCTTTAACAGTAACTGGCTGGCTTTGGCCACTGCATTCTGATTCATTTGGTCCAGCACATCGCGGTTACGTGCCAAAATGCGGATCACATCGACCAGATCTTCACTGCTCCAGTAGCCACGGATAAAACCTTCGGCAGCACCCAGTACACCATTACGGAACAGCAGATCCATCAGACGAACATCATGCACCTGTATCACCGCCTGTAAATCGCTATTTTCCCCGACAGCCCCGTTCCAGACGCCTTTAAAAATTAGCTGACCATGGCGTAATTTCAGCAGGTGGCGAAGTACCATCGGCAGTGTGCTTTGCTCTCCCATGAATAGTGTCTTCATCGCAATGTGTTTCCTTTTTCTTTTTTAGGATGTCGGTAAAATGGAACTTTCTTTTTCCATAAACGAAAGGCGTGCAGATAAATTCCGCTGACCATCCTGAAGGGTTCAAGAACTTTGAGTACAGCATAGCGATGCTGCTGTGAAGGAACCGTGATGGCCTGCAAGGAAAATTTCAGGGTGGCATCGAATTGCAAGATTCCCTGCTCAAACAGCTGCATATGAATCACGTTCTGCCGATCCGAAAAGCTGAAGTGCCAGCGATAATCCAGCCCCATCGGCATGAACGGCGACACATGAAAGGCCTTTTTAAAGTCAAACTGGTGACTCTGGTACGGCGCATATTCGTCTGGATTGTTCCGGCAATCGTGAATGTAGACCTGTCGTTCATTCCACGGTGTGTTGGTGATTTCACTCAGCACAAAGAGCAACTGGTCGGTGGCACCAAAGACCAGATAAAACACTACGGAATTAAAACGAAAGCCGAGTGTTCGTGGCAAAGCTAGCACCCGGATAGACGCGGCATGCGGTAACAGATAGTTTTCCCGCTTGATCAGCAGGCGTGCAATCTTCTGCCGAATCGAGCCACATTCCATAGTCAGAAAATCGCGCTCATCTAGGGTCAGGAAATTCCAGCGGTTAGATGACCACAGCCAGGATTTTCCGGTAAACGTCGCGAGTTGATCTGGATCAAACCATAGATAGCTCAGCTGGGTTCTAAAAGCATGGGCTTGGGGCAAATAACGTCGATGCCGGATTTCAGCAGTGGCAATCGCCAGTGGATACATCTGCATCATGCGCTCCTAGGCTGCCTGTTCAGCCTGTTTTAATAGCTGATCGATTACCCATAATGCGCTACGCGCCCCATCCTCATGAAAGCCCCAACCCCAGTAAGCTCCACAATATGAGGTGCGGTTTTGGCCGTTGACCTCGGCCCAGCGTTGCTGTGCTTCAATCGCCGGGGCATCGAACACCGGATGACGGTAATGTCGTTCTACCCAGACTTTTTTTGGATTCAGGGCAAAATTAGGATTCAGGGTGGCAAAGACCTGGGTTTTGCAGTTCAGGTTCTGCAACTGGTTCATCCAGTAGCTAAAGCCATAATGTGTGCCACTGTGCTGGAATGGCGTCTGTTCAGTGACCTGAGTCGGCGTGACGTGTACATGCCAGCTGGCCCACTGGCGACGGGATTTGGGCATGATAGAGGTATCGGAATGTACCACCATGCGGTTATCCTGATAGCGGAACTTGCCTAGCACGTCCAGCTCCTGCGCGGTCGGGTCTTTCAGCAGTTTCAGGCTGTCATCGGCGTGGCTGGCGAAAATCACCCAGTCAAAACGCTCGCTGCCCTGTTGGGTTTCAATCAGCACATCATTGGCACTGCGAGACACCTGATGCACAGCAGTTTTACGAAGCGTGATATTGCACTGGGCCTGAATGGCACGGACGTAGCGAGCTGATCCACCCTTGACCGTCAGCCATAAAGGACGGTCTTTGAGCTGCAACATGCGATGATGCTGGAAAAAGCTCACCACAAACTTATACGGAATCTGTCCGGCCTGTTCCACCGGGCAGGACCACAGCGCCCCGCACATCGGATAGAGATGTTCCTGACGGAAGGCTTCGGAATAGCCATGCTGATCCAGATACTCATCTATACTGAGCTGTGCATCGACATGCTCGACATCCAGATCTTTATTGGCGGCATAGAAGCGGAACAGATCCGACAACATCGCGCGAAAATCTGCATTAAAAAAGTTTTGAGGTCGGAACAATAACGAGAATTTTTTTGAAGGATTGTACTGTAAGCCAGTGACCTGATTATTCACCGAAAAGCCCATGTCACTGCTTTGCGATTGAATGCCAAGTTCTTTTAGCATGGCGCAGAACAGCGGATAGTTATGCTCATTAAAGACAATAAAGCCACTGTCCACCGCAACCTGTTCACCATCGATATTCAGCTGATGGGTATCGGTATGACCACCAAAGTAGTTATTCTTTTCAAAGACTGTGACTTCATGCGCTTTGCTGAGTTTCCACGCAGCGTACAGACCGGAAATACCTGAACCAATAATTGCAATTTTCATGGTGATTCCTTTGAATGAATAATCGGAGTGCCGGTCTTCACAGCTTTTTTCTGTTTTCGAGCCCGTGCAATTTTACTGACATCATAGACACGTGCCGGAATGGGCTTGAGTCCCCAGACCAGCCCGAACAAAGACATGAGTTTCAGCAGGTAATAGGTCACATCAATCTGCCACCAGTAAAAACCCTGCCGGGTACTGCCGGCATAATAATGGTGATTGTTGTGCCAGCCTTCGCCTAAGGTAATAATGGACAAGAATAAGTTGTTGCGGCTGTGATCTTCAGTGTCAAAATCCCGGCTACCATAATGATGTGCCAGTGAGTTAATACACAAAGTGGCATGGAGCAGTAACACAGTGGAGACCACAAATCCCCAGACCAGCAATTGCAGGCCGGAGGTACCGAGTTGCGGCCAGGTCATAGCCAGCCACCCTCCTAGCGCATAAATCCCGCCCGCGGTCAGCAGCACCACAATTAAACTGAAACGGTCCAGCCAGATCAGTTCCGGATATTTTAGCCAATCTCTAATGACTTCTTTTCGCGTGGCAAAGTTATATTCATTTAAAAACCAGCCAACGTGGCTGTACCAAAAACCATGCGTGGAGGAATGCGGGTCTTGCAAGGTATCTGTATAGCGATGGTGATAACGGTGATGCGCCGCCCACCAGAGCGGGCCACGCTGCGCACTCATGGTACCCATCAGCACAAACAGGAACTGTACCAGACGCGAAGTCTGAAAAGTTTTATGTGACAGATAACGATGAAAAAAAGCGGTGATGGAAAACATACGGATCAGGTAGAACGCCAGCATAAAGCCCAGCGCAAACCATGACACCCCCACCCAGAACACGGCGAGACAGGCCAGATGCAACAAAATAAAGGGTAAAATCCGGAGCCACTGAATCTTGCTGTTTTCAGCCGTCAGTGTGTCGGGCGCTGTGGGTGTAGACCAGCTGTCTATCCATCGCATCAGGCTTTTCAACATGGACTCATCCTACTTTCAAGCGGTTGTCTTTATTCTATTTGATGAGTCTAATCAGTCAGATATGAATTTTATGTGAAGTGAAATAAAAAAAGCCGAACTGTAGAGAGACTAAGCAGTTCGGCAAAAGGGTAGCAGATTAATGCGGCAATTTGATCAGTTTTGTGATGTCATAACCATAATATTTTGCTGTTTCCAGATAGGACTGATAGGTGGCTTCATCCAGTTGCGGTTCACGCGATAAAATCCACAGGTATTTGGTACTCGGTCCACCGACCAGCGCCACTTTATATTCCGGATCGACGCGTAATACCCAGTAATGCCCTTTGGTAAACGGAATCCATCTTAAACCTGGCGGCAAAAAGCTGACCTTCAGTTTGCTGTTGCCCTGATTTTGCGGATAGGCCACCCCTTCAGAGCTGATCATTTTACCATTTTCAATTCGGCAGCTATTTAAGACGCCCATGGTCTGATCGGCATTGACAGTGTAGTGTGCCGAGATATCCAAGACACATTTACGCTGAAAATACATCGGTAAATGCGCAATTTCATACCATTTACCAGCATACTGCTGGATATCCACCTGATTGACTGCCCGAGGGTTAACCGTTTCAGCTCGAGCAGTAAAGCTTAAGCTGATGATGGCCAGCGCTGTAACTGCAAAAACCGACTTGAATAGCATCTTCATTTTTAAGCCTTGTTGTATTTGAGACTTAAGATAACCCAGGTGGGTGTGAACAAAGCGTGAAGATAAAATGGTGAAATTCAGTATTTGTGATTGAATAATTTAAGCTGGATTAACCTTATTGTCCGTACAATCATTTTATGAGAAAAATTAGCTATCCTAGAATGAGGTTATTATCAGTATCTTTATATAGGTTTAGCTAACACAGTCGCAAATGAGTAGATTTAGTCCTACCCGCTTGGTTCGGTGATTTTTTCTTACATCCCGTGATCATTAATAGAGTCAAATTTGAAAGCTAATATAAGCTTAAGCTTTATGCATATGTAAAAAAATCATCATTCCTGAAATTAAAAACATTAATATTATTATTACAGAGCTATATAATCGCATTCATTTACTGGTCAAATTTATTGCCCCAGTAGATTAACTTTGTTTTATTATAATTACAATAAAATATATAAATCAGTCAGATAACTAGATTTTTAATAAGATAATTAAATATACATATAAAAAAACTTGATTACTCCTGTTTTTAGGGTATAGTTAACTCAACTAGAAAAAAGTCTTGTTTCATTAAATCTCTCTTAAGTATCGTCGTTTTATTCATAATTCTTCGTTTTTTCAGATTTTAAGTTTCATTCTTTATTATTTTCAAAGTTATATTCAGTCAATAAAATGACTAAAAATTATTAAAAATCAGTAGGATTTATTATGTCAAACTCAAATGTTGTTAAAGGTACCGTTAAGTGGTTCAATGAAACTAAAGGTTTTGGTTTTATTCAACCAGAATCAGGTCCAGATGTTTTTGCGCACTTCAGTGAAATTGCTAACTCAGGTTTTAAAACCTTATTCGAAGGCCAACAGGTTGAATTTAGTATTGCTCAAGGTCAAAAAGGACCGAATGCAGTCAATATTGTTGCTATATAAGCACTAATACGAGTTGAAAAAGCACTACTCAGTGCTTTTTTAATTTTAAAGAAAAAGTTGTTCTTCCATAATGGAAAAAAATCATAAAAATAGGATACAAATTGTTAAAAGTTAATGAATTAATTGCAAAATCTAAAAATGGTACTGAAATTATTGTCTCGTTAATCCCTTTAAATAAAATGCAAAATACACGTGAAGGGTTTAAAACGATCGAAGTTGGTAAAAAAGTACGTCTAGAATCTGGCGTTGAAGTAGATTTAAATTTAGATAGTCGTACATTTTATATCTCCATGAATCAATTATTTAAGTTAAATCATAAAGTGATTTAACTAAAAATTTATGAATAATGAAGCCATGTAATTGTTTCTCTTTCGTGCTGTTATTAAAGGTATATGTAAATGCTTAAACAAAATCTAAATATAAAAGATCAATTCGGAATCAAATATTCTATTCAGGCCACAGTTAATCACCATTTTGACGCTAGCCAGTCTTACTCCCATATCAAATATATAACCGTGGATGGTGAAGATATTCGACCTAGCTTTGATATGTTTTTCCAAAGTTCTTCAAGTGGAAAAATTTTCAAGATTATCTAAATTATTCCCAACCTATTCAGGACGGCATCTGTTTATAGAGGTCTGTAAAATACAGCACATTCACATGGTCGAACCGATGATACCACACTAAAAAACTATGCAGCACCATCATTGCCAAGCTCTTTATTTCAGTCTATAGAGTGAAAACGGGCAAAGTCCGTGGCAAGTGCTGAGAGTTCCTTTTCTAGATTTCCGTTCTTATTTCAGCCTGAAATTATCATCTAAATATTCAAACATTTCTCTTTTTAAATTTCAAAGCCATTCTTTACTGTCATCTGCAACAGGCGTTTCATGCATCACGTGCTGAATCATGGCATAAGCGATACTACCCTTGAACGGAATTTCGGGTAACTGATCATACTTGAAAAATTGCGCGTCGCTGAGTTCATCTTCCTGAATCTGAATCTCACCCGAGTGATACTCTGCCCTGAAAGCCATCATCAGGTGGCTGGGAAAAGGCCACGGCTGGCTGGCCAGATATTGAATGTTTTTGATCTGCAGCCCCACTTCTTCCATCGTCTCACGGCGTACCGCCTCCTCTAGAGTTTCGCCCACTTCGACAAATCCGGCAATAAGGCTGTACATCTGGGTTTTGCTGCGGGCGTTTTTCGCCAACAGAATTTCATCTGTACCCCGGGTAATGATGGTAATCACACAAGGATTTACCCGCGGATACTGGTTATAGCCACAGGATGGACAGAGCATGGCATAGTGGCTGGCGTGCTGCTGGGTGGCGTGAGCGCACTTACTGCAAAAGCGGTGATTACGGCGCCATTCTAGCAACTGTACCGCACGGCTGGCCTGTTCAAACTGCGGTCTGCTCCAGACTTGCACCAGTTGCCGGATCGGAACCAATTGATAACCTTTAGGCACTGGTTCGTCTTCTTTCAGGTCACGAGCAATGATCGCGCCATTTTCCAACAGGTTCAGGTCATGCTGCAGTCGTTCTACATGCGGCAACTGGAAATGCTCATCCACCAGTAATTGTTGCTGTCTAAAAATATACGCTTTTGAATGTATGCTCATGACAATTCCTTGATTAAAAAAAATCCCACACAGAGGATGTATGGGACAAAACTAAGGAAGCTTACATGGAGTAACTTCTAGCCAGATACTAGGCGAAAGCTGCCTGAATTACAAACACAATAATTTGTATCTTTTTGATTAAAATCACATAATTTTCACACCGACTATGCATTAAACAATCATTAAATTCGAGTATTGTAAAATGGTTTGAAATTTTTATAGATAAATACAGCTTTGCTCAAGTGATGATGATTTCTGTGCAATGGTTGATCCGCATCTGACACAGTCTCTTTGGGATGATCTGTATTTTCACAAAAAATTGAGCTGCCTACATTTACACTGTTCTAGTGTTTATAAACTTTGAGATTGGTATGCGTTTCGGTTTAATTCTGGGAGACCAGCTTCATCATCAGCTAGCTACGCTCAAAGTACTGGATCGCACTCAGGATGTAATTCTGATGGCCGAAGTGGTTGAGGAAGCCACTTATGTCGCCCATCATCCGCAGAAAATTGCGCTGATTTTTAGTGCGATGCGTCACTTTGCCAAGGCGCTTAAAGCTGATGGTTGGCGTGTACGGTATCATGCTTTTGAATCTGATAGTCCTATTCGTAGCCTGCTGGATTTTGTGCAGTCACAACAACAACTGCTCCCCGTAACAGGACTGGTAATTACACACTGTGGAGAATACCGCCTACAGCAGCAGATTCAACAGCACTGGAGCCCACGGCTACAACTGCCCGTACAGTGCCTGAATGACGACCGTTTTTTCTGTAGTCTGGAGCAGTTCCGCCACTTTGCCAGTCGCTACCAAACACTGCGTATGGAATATTTTTACCGAGAAATGCGCAAGCAGACTGGTTACTTGATGCAGAGACAGCAGCCCATAGGGCAACAGTGGAACTATGACAGCGCCAATCGCAAGGCTTGGTTGGGCAGTCCGCCCTTGCCCCCGCAACTTAATTTTGAACGAGATCAGATTGATTTAGATGTGCTTGCACTGGTTAAACGTGAGTTTTGCCAGCATTCTGGAAGTCTTGCCAATTTCCGTTGGGCCACCACACGCAGTAATGCCAAGCGTGTTCTGGAACATTTTATTGCCTATAGTTTGCCTTATTTTGGTGATTATCAGGATGCTATGGCACAGGGTACAGACACGCTGTTTCACAGCCTGCTCTCACCTTATTTAAACTGTGGCCTACTATTCCAAAGAAGTCTGTGATGCGGCAGAAGCTGCCTACCATGCCGGTCATGTACCACTGAATGCAGTTGAAGGTTTTATCCGGCAGATTCTGGGTTGGCGCGAATATGTTCGCGGAATTTACTGGCTGTACATGCCAGAATATGCCAGCCGCAATGCACTGCAGCACTCAGCACCATTGCCACAATTTTACTGGACTGGCCGTACTCGGATGAACTGTATGGCTGAGTGTTTCCGCAATACTTTCCAAAATGCCTATGCGCATCACATCCAGCGTTTGATGATTACTGGCAACTTTGCCCTGTTAAGTGCTGTAGACCCGCAGCAGATCAGTGAATGGTATCTGGCGGTATATGCAGATGCCTATGAATGGGTAGAACTACCGAACACGCTGGGCATGGTAATGCACGCTGATGGTGGGTTAATGGCCAGCAAACCCTACGCCGCTTCGGGCAATTACATTAATAAAATGTCAGATTACTGCAAGCACTGTACCTACAATGTCAAAACCCGTACCGAGCCGGACAGCTGTCCATTTAACAGTCTATACTGGTTTTTTATGATTCGGCATGAAGCGATATTTCGTACTCATCCACGTATGGGCATGATCTATCGACAACTCGATAAACTTCAAGATCGGCAGCAGATTATCACCCATGCGCAGCAGCTCCTTAGTCGGATTGATGAGTTATAAAATGAAAAAACATCATCTTCCTAAAAAAATCTGTATTCACTGCTTACGCCCATTTAACTGGCGTAAGAAATGGCAACGTTGCTGGGAAGAAGTCAGATACTGTTCTGAACGATGTAAACGTGAGTCCAGACGGTGTACAAAGTCAAGCGCTTAGAAACGTTTATACTGCCTTGAACAATAAGCCCGAATTACATCAGGTGATCGCAGCTGCAAATGCTTGGTTTTTCGACCGGTAACCCGTTCACGCCACATTTTAAAACTAGATACTTTCAAGTTTTTTCGCATCAAACGAATCACAGTCGCTTCATTTAAACCATACTCACGTTGGATAGCTTCAAAAGGAGTTCGATCTTCCCAGGCCATTTCGATAATTCTTGATAAATCTTGTTCAGCAAATTGATTCACGCCATTCTCATTTTTAATCAAATAATAGTAAAAGCTAATTTTTGGCCTTTAAGCCTCATCACATCCCTTGTACAACTTGAATCTATTCTGATTCGGTGAAGAGTATAAAAATATGGGCATGAATTTTTTGTGATTCTTTCTAACGTTTACTAATTATAAGCAATTAAAAGGGCTAGTTTTACCAGCCCTTTAGATTATCAATTACCTCGGTAGGTCGAGTATCCATAAGGGCTTAATAATAAGGGAATGTGGTAGTGACTGACACTGCCATCAACTTTGAAAATAACGGGGACTTCTGGGAAAAAAGTGCTCTGATTATTCTTTTTGAACCAGTCACCAGTTTTGAACGTGACCTTATAAATCCCTTGCGCTAACGGCTGATTTTCAGGAAAAAGTGCTGTAATACGACCATTCGACCCTGTAACTTGCTGATTCAGCTGCACCCATTTATTGCCAGAACTCTTTTCGAGCACTACTTCAACATCAGCAGAAGGTAAGCCATTTTCTAGATTTAACACATGCACACTTAATGGGTTATTTTGTGCAAACGTCATTGATGTTAATAACAGTGTTGAGAGTGGTAAAAACTTCTTAAACATAATGGAATCCTTAACGATTAAAACTATACTGAATGGCTGCCTCAGCACAATACTGATCATTTTTGGCGCCTCCTGCACCCGCAACCCCAATTGCACCGACCACCTGATTTTCATAACGCACTGGTAAACCACCTCCTAACAACAGCAAATTAGATAAAGTGGTTAAATTTTTTGCATCACTGTTTTCATGAGCATTTTGACTTAACAGCAAGGTCGCTGTTTTGGTCGATAAAGCGGTATAAGCTTTCTTTTCGGCTGCGCCCAAATTATGGGGGCCGACATTTTCATGCCTACTCGCCATCAAGGTATTTCCTCCCCGATCAACCACGACCACAGCAATATTGTGCTGTATTTTTTGACAAGCAGCCACTGCGGCATCAACAAGGATGTGTGCAGCGTTGGAATCGAGTGAATAAACTTGATTCAATTGAATGGTTTGTGCAAAAGTACTGCTACTCATCAGCATTACTGTTAAAACAAACCCTTTGAGGTTGTTCATCATGATTGCCCCGAATTAAGTTTTACAAAATCTTATACAACCTGAATGATTTGAAGCATGACAATCACATTACAAAGTTGTCATCTTCAAAATGAGTCTGAGCAAAATGTGTATTCTAATTATCGAAGATGAAGTGAAGATCGCCTCATATCTCGTGAAGGGCTTAAATGAATCTGGCTATGCCGCTGAATGTGTTCATTCAGGGCTCGAAGGCTTGGAAAAACTAAAAATACAACCTTATACCTTGGTCATATTAGATGTGATGCTGCCCGATATTGATGGCTGGGCAGTCTTAAAAGTATTGCGTCAATTTTCCCATATACCCGTGATTTTTCTCACTGCCAAAGACCAGATTATTGATAGGGTCAAAGGTCTGGAACTAGGTGCCGATGACTATCTGGCCAAACCTTTTTCTTATATTGAATTACTTGCGCGCATTAAAAGCTTACTGAGACGGCAACAGTATGTTCAGGAAAACGAGCTATGGATGGGCAACTTAAAAATGGACTTAATCCATCATAAAGTTTGGCGACATGAGCAGTTAATTGAACTCAGTAAAAAAGAATTTAATTTATTGCACTTTATGCTGCGGCACCCAAATGAAATTATTACGCGTAGGCAAATTGCTTCCGAAGTTTGGCATATCAATTTTGATACCGATACGAATTTTATTGATGTCGCGGTACGACGCTTACGCAGTAAAATTGACGAGGAGCATGAGATAAAATTAATTCATACTGTCCGTGGCTTGGGCTATAAAATTTCGGTTGAAGCATAATGTTCAAGCCCATTCGCTCTTTAGAACTCCGATTAACGCTCTTGGTTACAGGGTGTGCTGCAATGGTCTTGTGCGCTGTGGCATTTATGACCTATCTGGGTATCAACCAGATTTTAATTGCTCAGCAAGATCGGGCTTTGGTTGAACGAATTGAGCGACTGGAAATTTTGCTGCAAGACAGTAGTAATATTGAACAGATTATCGCTCGCCCGAAGCTGTATCAAAACATGTTGGGAAATCAGGATAATTTGTTTTTATTGATTCAGGGCAATCAGATTCTCATCAACATCAATTCTCTTGGCATTCCTCTGCCTGAATTTACCCATCAGCCACAGATTCAATTCCGAGATTTATCAGCTCATACTTACCCCACCCGTATTGCTTGGAAAACCATTCAAATCAATCAGCAGCCCTATGTGTTAATTGCAGGCAAACAGTGGTCTGAACGTTTAGCCATCATCTCGCCTTTTCAAAAACGTCTTTTCATTTATGTATTTACAGGCATCTTAGCCATTTTCATACTCTGTGCCATTGCTAGCCGTCTGGGATTGAACGCATTAAGAACTCTGCGAGAACAAACCCATGCCATTAATATTCAGCAACTTGAGCAGCGACTCAATCTGGTTCATCCCCCTCAAGAGATTGAACAACTAGCATCCGATATCAACGCCATGCTTGACCGTATTGAAATGGGATATAGCCAACTGAATCGCTTCTCTGAAGACATTGCCCATGAATTTAGAACCCCATTGAATAATTTAATCGGGCAAACCGAAATTTTACTCATGAATGAACGTAGTCCCGCACAGTATCAGGAACTCTTGATTTCCAACTTGGAGGACTATCAACGTTTAAAACGAATGATTGACAGCATGTTATTTCTCGCCCGCGCAGATGCACACAAAGTTTGCTTAAACAAACAGAAGATTCAACTTCAATCATTTATAGAAAATATATTCAGTATTTTCGAGTATCAAGCTGAAGAACAACACTGCAATTTTGTTTTAAGGCTTGAAGCGACTGAGCTATCGGCAGATCCTGAACTGTTACAACAAGCGCTGTATAATCTAATATTAAATGCGCTCATTCACGGCAGCAATTACCGAACTATTTATGTGCTTAGCCACAGAAAGAACATTAATAATATGCAGATGATTACATTATCTGTGATCACCAGTGGTTTGGAAGTTGCTCCTGAGCATTTGCCTCATCTCTTTGAGCGTTTTTATCAGTGCAGTTCCAGCAGACAAAGCCCTCATCAAACGGGTGGTTTAGGCCTATCGATTGTGGCATCCATTTTAACGCTTCATCAGGGAATGTATCAGGCAGTCAATAGCGCAGAAGACATCTGCTTTGAACTGCTGTTCCCAGAAGAGTAACCCACATTCGCACTCATTTCATCTCGTGTTTGGAATCACTCTGAATTCTCCCATCCACCAGATTAATGGTTCTATCACAGGTTGCCGACAATCTAGGATCATGAGTCACCAAAAGGACTGCACAGTCATGTTCGCGATGTACTTTACGAAATAATTCAAACATTTCCGCAGCAGTTTGAGTATCCAGATTACCTGTCGGCTCATCGGCCAACAATAGCGCAGGCTGAGTAATCAGTGCACGTGCAATCGCCACACGCTGCTGCTGCCCCCCAGAAAGCTCATTCGGTTTACGGTCAGCGAACTTATCTAAGCCAACGGCGGTCAATAATTCATGGGCATATTGCAACGCAAATTGATCTGGCTTGCCTTGCTTCAGCATTAATGGCATGAGTACATTATTTAAGGCAGTAAAGGCCTGTATAAGATGATGGAACTGAAACACAAAACCTATACTATTGCCACGTAACGCTGTCCGAGCCGTATCATCCATACTGCTTGTCGCCTGACCCAACAAGTACAACTCACCACGACTAGGCTGATCTAATAAGCCAAGAATATTCAGTAAAGTACTTTTGCCTGAACCAGAAGGACCAATTAATGCAGCAAAGTCATTACGTTGAATACACAGATCAATCCCATGTAATACCTCCACTTCATTAGGTTGCCCAACATTGTAGGACTTTCGTAATGCTTCTAAACGCAGTACTTCCTGAGATGGATCAAACATGACGAATTGCCTCCACAGGATCGAGTGCAGCCGCCCGACGGGATGGTATTGCAGCAGCCAAAACCCCTGTCAAAGTCGCTAAGAATAATGCCGACAAGATAAGCTTGATTGAAATCGAAATATAAAACAAACCAGGACCAAACTGATTAAATCCCCAGATCAAACCATAGCTGACTACACTACCAAGCATGGAACCAAGCAGACCAAAAATTGCTCCCTGAAATAAGAAAACTCTTAAAATTTGCGCTTGTGTCGCCCCAGTCGCACGTAAAATACCGATTTCCCGAGTCCGTTGCACCACACTCACCGACATCACACTGGCAATACCAAAAGCGACTGAAATCCCCACAAAAACAATAATCATGTTGGTCGAAAGGCTCTGAGCGGTAATCGCATTCATTAATTGAGCATTGGTTTCAATCCAGCTTTCTGCTTTTAATCCTGTCAGGCGTCCGACTTGCGAGGCAATTTGATCCGCCTTAAAAATATCCTGAATCGTCAGATCAATCACGGTCACCCCACCCGGCAAATTAAGTAAAGATTGCGCCTGTTTCAAATCCAGATAAACATAGCGCGCATCCAATTCACGCACGCCCAGTTCAAATATTCCAGAGATATTCACCACCGCATTTTTCTGTTGCCCAGTATCTAACCTTAATTTGCTCCCGACTTGCACACCCAAATCTTTGGCCAATTGACGCCCAATTAATACATTATCTGCACTGACCCGTAATTCACCACTCACCATATATTGCTTTAACGGAATAATCTGTTGATAACGTTCAAGATTGATACCAACTAAAGCAACCGATTGAATCGCATCTCCGCGCTGTACAAATGCAGGACCAGAGACCACAGGAGAAACCGCCGTCAACACTGACAACTGATCTAAAGTCTCAGTAATCTGCTGCCAATTATTAATAGAGCGTAAGCGTTGCGCACGCTGATCTTCTTGTAACAACTGAAGTGTTCCTGCTGCTGGTAGCACAATGTGATTCACCTCATCTGGTGAAAGCAAACGAATATGCGCCTGCGTCCCTAAAGTCCTTTCTACAATATTCGATTGTAAGCCCTGAATTAAGGCGCTAATGAACACAATGACCGCTACCCCCACCGCGACGCCAATGGTAATCATAATCGACTGTGTGCGACCCTCTCGCAAAAAACTGATTGCGATGGTCCACTCTGCCCAAAGTCGCCCAAAAAAGTTTTTCAATCGAATTTCACCGGTAATTCATTTTTGCTATTTGTCGGATCCGTTTGATTCTGCAAGACACGTTTAGTTTGCTCTATTCGGACACGAGTTCCATCTTTAAGCACTGATTCTGCATCGGTAAGGACGTGATCACCTTCTTTCAATCCAGCTACAACTTCCGACATGACCAAACCACGTAAACCCAGTGTGATAGAATGACGTTGAATTTTTCTATCTCTTACTAAAATAACCATAGCCTTGTTGCCACTTATACTGCTTAAAGCATCATTTGGAATGACCATGGTTCGCTCGCGCTGGTTGGTTTCAACATTTACCGATACCGTCATGTCTTGACGCAAAAAATCTGGGACTGGATCAACTGTTAGTCGGACGTCTACTGTGCCACGTTGAGCATCAATACTTGGGGCAATAAAATTAATATGGGCAGGAAAAGGTTGATCTGGATAAGCATCCGCAATCACTACTGCTTTTTGTTGTAAAGCCAGCAGTGATAAATTTCGTTCATCAAATGGCACTCGAATTTCAGTCGCACCATCCAATGCAATAGTGAAGAGAGTCTGACTCGGTTGTACCAAATCCCCCGGCTCAACATTCCGGGTTAAAATAATACCTGAAACTTCTGCACGAATTTTGGTCTTGGCGAGTTGAGCTTGTAGTGCAGCGAGTCGTTCACGTAGTTTTGTCTCTTCAACTTTATCTGGGGCTAGTGAGGCAACTTTTAATCGAGCTGATTCCAAATTATTACGAGCGAGTTTTTCTGCCTCTATCGATTTCTCCCTTTCCTCTGCTGACAATATTCCTAATTCGGCATTTCGTCTGCGTACTGCCTCTCTTTGAGCCTGTTCTAATTGCACTTTGGCATTCGCTAAATCGACTTCTGCTTGCGGCCGTCTAGTGGTTGTGAGCTCCTTTAATTCAGCTTCTGCCTGCCGCACTTGCGCTGAAATTTCATCAGACTTCAGTACTAAAAGGACGTCCCCTCGATAGACCTGATCCCCTTCTTGAACCAAGCGCTCAAGAACAACCCCAGTAATTTCACTGCCAATCTGAGTCCGAGATACTTTCTCTACTCGTCCTGAAGCAACAACTGTCTGAATCAATGGACTAGATACGACTTCATAACCAGGTAACAATGATCCTTGCCACCAGCGATATGTAGCAAAACTGACGAGCAAAACCAGTAGTATAATCATGATCCAAGGCTTATAGCGAATAACAAGCAATTCCATTCTCCAAGCCAGATTAAAGAAAAGTTTTTGAATCGAATAATTAATGTCTAGTTAAATATATATGAAAATTTAGTTACAACACACCAAATTAAAAAAGCACACCATTTTTATTAAATTAATTTCTCTTACTGTTATAATTTTTTCATAATATTGATTAAAAAAACAAACAAACAAACAAACAAACAAACAAACAAAAATAAACCTATATTTTTATATATTTCATAATTTTATATAAAATAATAACACGTTTTAGACTTTAACATTCCAGCTATCAATAACGTAATACATAGCCATATTTAGTAAAGTAGCTGTGATGGCGTCAATTGAACTCAACTCCCAAGCTATTGATTTAGTGAACCATAAAGCCAATAGCATTTTTCCTGTACCCATTTTTTACCCAAATTAGATTTAGTGCATTGAATCACAAAATTTATTTTGTTCAAATCCATTAACAGGATTTGAAATGGTGTCCCGATTTTAACACGTACGCATTCAATATTAAAAGATATGTTATAACATTACTTTTTTATATTTGTTTTTTTCATGTATCATTCAAGAGTACAACTTCAGGGTGAAAGTTATGTTTGACAATATAGATGCCTTAAAAACAAAATTAGATCAGCATCGTCCTCTTTCTCCTGCAATTGTAAAAAATCTACAAGAAGATCTTATTGTTCGCTGGACATATCATTCAAATGCAATTGAAGGCAATACACTGACATTGCTAGAAACAAAAGTGGTTTTGGAAGGCATTACCGTTGGTGGAAAAGCATTACGAGAACATTTCGAGGCAATTAACCATAGAAATGCGATCTATTATGTTGAAGATATTATTCGTAAAGAAGAACCTTTTTCTGAATGGCAGATTCGTAATATCCATCAACTCATTCTAAAAAATATCGATGATGACAATGCAGGACGTTATCGCCAACAAAACGTGTTGATTTCAGGTGCTACGACTAACCCACCCGACTATACACTGTTGAATGATAAAATGGCTCAGCTTGTCGATTGGTACAATACTGAGGCACATAAGCTACATCCTATTGAACGTGCAGCTAAAGTACATGCAGACTTTGTAGGCATTCATCCATTTATTGATGGGAATGGTCGTACATCACGCTTATTGATGAATCTCGAATTACTTAAAGCTGGATATCCGCCTTGTGTGATTACAGTAGAAAATCGTTTGGCTTACTATGAAGCTTTAGATCAATGGATGGCTTATGGTAAAACTGAAGCATTTATCCAATTAGTTTCTGAGGCTGTGCTTGATGGATTTAAACCATATCAAGTTGTATTGGGGATTTAAGTATATCTACTAGGCCTCTACTTGAAACTTCAATTATTTTTAGGGGGTATTACCCTACAGAACAATGAAATAAATATCATTCAGACACTAAAGTATCTCTAGAGACACCCATCATTTTACATGCTCTAGAAACATTCTGAAGTTCTTCAGCTAAATTAAACTAAAGCAATGACTAACCTCTTATAATAAAATATTCTTAAAACCAATAATTTATTACTTATACAAAATACTTAAACATTATCACTTATTAAACAATTGCTCGCACAATAAAAAAAACTATTACTAATAACAAAAACAACCATAAAATATCATTTATTTTCAATAAAAATCCAATCCCTCCTTGATTTTTGAAAATCCTATTCAAATTATAGTAAATAAATGCTAAATCAAAAATAACTACTACTGGAATACCAAGTATTGTACTTATTCCCAAAATATTAATAACAAGCAGTATTAGAATCTTTTTTAGATTACTCGATGTATAAACTAAATGATTTAAAAAAAAATTCTTCAATATAGCCTCAACATAAAATCAGTAGAATCTCCTTTAAATTAAAAGGAGATTCTCAAATAAAACAGCATTATTTTTAAGGTAATTAGCAAAGATAAAATCTATGATATGCTTCTAAATTCACCTTCAATAATCATCCCCTCTTTTCTCCAAGAGGCAAAAGACTTAGTCATTGATTCATGATCCATATGCATCAATTTTATCTCTTCAATTTTATCTTTGAGTTCTTTGTAAATAGGGAAAAATTTTAAAATAAATTCATCTTTATCAATTAACTCTAAAATCTCTCTTTGCTGGTTTTGTAAATTCGCTACTAAACTCTTTCTTGCCAACTGAAACTCTTCTTGTTTCTTCGCCTGATTCCAAGTATCCCAAGCTTCTACCGCAATACCAATAAGTGGTAATGCTGTGTTAATGTTGCTCGCCAGGTTAACAGCTCCCCACGGTTGGAACTTTAAAGCTTCTTTTAAATTAAGCCCAATAAATTGCCCACCCGCAACTAAGCCATCTCTTGCAGCTAAAATAGTTGTATTATCCAACTTAATATTCTTCGCTAAATGATTGAGACCTTTTTTAGTCAATGACCCAACAGCGGTGTCAATATTATCAATTTCTGCGTTAAAATTAACTGCTTGTGTATTTAATGCAATATTGATTTGATTGGTTTCATTTTGAAAATATTCATTAATCTTACTTGAGATAATTGATCCCTTATCACCAACTTCCCTCACTACGAATTCACCAATTGTTTCTAGACTCGTACCTTGGACCTGCATTACTAAGTCTTGGAAATATCCATTAAAACTAGATCTTAAATTTGTTTTTGCATTGGCAATTTTTTTGGAAATTACATTCAGTGCACCAGTTTCAATTTCATAAACTTGATTAAGTTTTTCCATTTCCTTTGATAGCAGGGATTGTTGTTCTTCAATTTCAGGTATTTTCTTAATCAAAATATCACTAATAATGGACTTTCTCGTTTCTTCAATTAAACCAGTATAACCACCACTTTTTTTCACAATTTCACTAGTTGCATTTTGCAACAATTTGATATGAGACAATTGTTCAAACTCATCTCGATTTTCCATCCAATAATTAACACCTTCATCAAATGGATTTGCTGAAACTGCCACTATTTTTAAGTTATGGGTTTCCTGCATAGAAAGAGATAAGATCGAACTTAATCTTTCTTTAACATTTTGCTCTTTAATTTTAAATTTATCTTGGTAGTCTAATTCATCCTCTACATCTGCAACTTCATCAAAACGGCTAAGAACAAATACTGTTCGTGGAAGTAAGTTCAGATCTTTAAACAACCATTTTAAATCTTCAATATGACTTTCTTTGATCGGATTTTTAGAGTTCATGACATAAAGAACAATATGTGCTTCACTTACATATTTTTTTGTGATGTCTTTATATTTTTCAATCTCTTGGGCATCGGTGTTCACTTGCTCTTTATAACCATATAATCCTGGTGTATCAATGAGTTGATACTCTTCATCAATGTCATAAATTTTAACTGCATTTGATGATTCAGAAGCACTAATATTCATGGTTGCTGGGTCAATTTTACCTAACCATGCAGCAGCAATTGAGGTCTTTCCTTCAGAGAATCCACCTATAAGTGCAATTTTAAGTTTATCTCCTTGCAAAGTATTCAATGAGTTCTTTAACTTAGCTTTAATATCTGTTGATACATCTAAACCAAACTCTTGACCTTGTGTAATAAAACCTTCTAATTTACTCAATAAGTTGATAATTTTAGCCTGATTATCCTGATGATTTTTTAAAGTTTCAGACATTTATTTGACCTCATAAGCACTGCTAATATTATTTGATAACGTTTTAAACATATTGATTGATTGATACATATCTTCTACAAGCCCTGTGATTTGATCACTTGGCTCATTCAACTTTTTCTTCAAATCTGATATTGATGGCTCAATTTTTTCTTCAACATCGCTCACATTCTCCCTAGCAACTTTTTTAAGCTCTTTCACAATATTTGATAAATTTTTATCAACACTTTTCTTTTGCTCAGATTTTTTAAAGTCTGAATCAAAAAAGCTCCAAATTGCTTTTGCAAAACTAAATAACAAACCCGCAGCCGTTAATGATATTGCAACCCAGCCGACTGGATTCCACCACATTGCAGCACCTACACCAATACCAACACCAAGTAGTCCCATTTTGTTGATGCCATTATTGATATCAAATTTCAATGAAACATTATTATTCAATCCTGTCACATCATCAGCTTTAAAGTTATTTTGAATACTGGCTAACCGTGAAGAAAGTTTCTGTAATTTTTCCTTTAAATTTTCATCAAACTGCGAAGTTTCTGTTTTAAAACCAGCAATTAGATCTTTACTCACTAATTCAAGATTGTTATCAATATGTCGCTTCAGAATACCTTTAAACTCATCATTACTAATATCACTTTCAATCCGTTTATAGACTTCTTGACGAGTCTTACGCTCAAAATCTTGAATGATTTTTTCAATCATCGTTTTAAGGCTTTGCACTAGGTCCAAATATTCACTATCAATTTCTTGCTTAGTGACAGCCACTTGCTTATCAATATTCAGCTTTAGATCACTAAAGCCATTATGAATATTATTTAACTTCTCTACTGTTTGTTTTAGAACATAATTCGCTTTATTGAGGTTACTCGCCTTAATTTTATAAGGTACGTCTCCAATGACTGTTTGAGTTAAGTGGTTTTGAAATGCGCTCAGTCCTGACTTTTCCTTTAATTCATCTCGATCAGAATTATTTAAAAACTTGATCTGATTACGATATTTTTCACCAAATGGCACCAAGCAATTGGCTACTGCATAAAATGCAGCAAGTCCAGCCACCACAGTATAATTCTTATAATGTTTATCTAATGCTGATTCCATCTGTTTATTCAGATCATTTAAGGCACCTCTTTCATCATCATTACTGATCAGTCCATTTTTTAATGATCTAGGCGATGTAACTGGTTTATTGTAAACAGTCCAAACTTCTGTCTGATCTGATAGGTGCGTTTTTATTTTTTGAAGTGTGCCTTCATTTGGAGCTGCATCTTTACTTGTGACATAGAAAACAGCATGTGCTTTTTTAACGGCTTTAGAAATTTCGTTCTCAACTAGTTTTTCATCACCCTCAATTCCTGGCACATCGATTAATTTGACCTGTGTGCCATTAATATCAAATAAAAACTCTTTACTCTCTCGAGTGAAGTCACTACGGCCATCCCCCATAATTTGGCCATCTTCAAACTCTCTTAGCTTCTCCAACATTTTTTCAAATTGCTGTAACTGCTGTTCAACTACTTTCTTTTCATTTTCTAATTGTAAAGTAATAGAGTTGATTGGTTTTTTGGTTAACTCATATTCATCTTGTATCGTTGCAAGATGCGATTGTTTCAATGCATATTCTTTTTCGATTTTTTGCTTCAATACTTTCAGTTCAGAATCTAATAGCGCTTTCTGTTTAATTAACTCTAACTCAATTAAACCAATTTGTTTTTCCTCTTCTAGGCGCTTAAAAATATAAATAATTTTTAACCACCATGACATATTTTGTTTTTTATATTGAACTTTCTCTTTTAAAGACACAATCTGAGTATTAAAAATTTCAAGTTTTTGGTCATTTAATAAAGACTGATTAACAATCTGCTCATCATGCTCATATTTAAGAGCATTAAGTATTTTTTGATAATCTTCTAATTTTTGAGTATAGGTTTGATCTATCTCCTTTAATTTTTTATTATTTTCTAAAATTTTATGACTAATTTCATTATCAGCATTTTTTAACTCTCCGTATGCTTCTTCATCTAATGAAAATTCATCTTTAAGTGCTTTGAATTTTGCTTGTATTTCATTTTTAGTTTTTTCAGCGAACAGCAGACGTAACACTTCGATAAGTGTCGATTTACCTGCATTAGTTTCACCGAAAAAAGCAATCGTAAAGTAATCCCATTCGGAATTACGTTTAAGTTCATCTATCTTCCTTTCAATTTCTTTTTGCTGAAAGCTTAAAATTTGCTTAGATTCATTTAGTTTTTCTCCCACTAAATTAGTATCTAAAACCTGCTCATTTTTAACAATTTTCGCAATCAAATCTGATATTTTCTCTTTTAAATCATCATAAATATTCTCAGGATGATTTAAATTAATATGACTATTCACGTACCCTTACCCCTATCCAACCAACTCATAAATAATTTTTTAAATGAAATTTTTTTTAACCTAAAACCAAATATTCTTTTAAACTTATTTCTAATTGTCTCTGTAATCCTTTCGGACTCACTATTTTTAAATGAGGAATCCAGAATCGAATCAAAGGCAATAACTGCATGTCATGATTAATTTTAGAAGAAACCAGCAATCCACCATCATGTAACTCTTTGACAATTTGCTGCTCGGGCAGTATCGGACGTTGCTTAAAATAAAAAGAAACCTGACTATCAATAGATAAAATGATTTCCTGTTTATCCTGTCCAAACCAGATGCTGTCATCATCTTCCACAAGTTTTACAATATTTTGATCTGGAATAAATTGTGAATAATCATGCGAAGAGTGCGTAAGCTGAATATGTGAAATGCGATAAGTACGCAATTGATCTTTTCTAACTGCTGCCAAATACCAACTACCATGATGATGAATCAAGCGATAAGGTTGAACCAGTCTAGGTTCTCCTTTATATACAAAACCAATTTGTCGATATTCTTGAATTGCTTTTCCAAGAACTTTGAATAGTCCTTTAAACTGACTTGCATCTTCAAAAGAGTACCCCTTAGCACTATAAATCTGATGAGCTCGACTATCTAAAAGTTCACGCAGAAAGGACATATCCAATGAAGGATACAAATGACTAACTCCTGAGAGCTGTGCAAAATTACGGATATCTTTTGGTGCAATTTTCCCTAAATAATTTGATTCTAAGTAATATCTTTTATTTTCATTATCTTGTAGCAATGGCAAATAAGTATTGAGACGATCAAAATCTCTCGAGATAGTACGTGTACTTACCCCAAATTCTGAGGCTAGTTCTTTTATACTTAACTGATATCCCATATTTAATTTCGTTAAAATATTGGCCAATCGGTCAGCTAAACGCTCATGAGTAGAATCATCACGTTTCATTAATTATCTCTAATTTTTAAAAAGTAACATCAAAGTTATATTTGATTTATATTTGAAATATAACACATTAAATGTACAAAAAGTTACACCAATTCACAAAAAATTAAGTCTTATTTTCTTTAAATTAAGTTTAGTCGATCTAAATAACGTGCTAGGTGCAACATTGCTAAATAGAATTTTCTTGATTCAGCCCACTTTATTTTCCCAAGTATTAATGCTCTAGAAATACGTTGTAAGGCGTTCTTCTTTTGTTTGTTCGTAAATGGAGTTGGGCATATTTTCATACAAATTTCCTTTCAATATTTCTATCAAACTTAACTACTTAAAGTATCAATTCAATTGAAAAATGAAGATAAGGCATGAAAATGACAGGAGATGTCATCAGTTGTACAAATTATCGTTTAAATTTCTTCTTTAGTATGTATTTCGCAGAGGTGGCGTCAACTTAACTGAAACTATAACTTACTAATATTTATTAAATTAATTACTCTACATTTTTATGCGTTAATTGATCCAAATAATCAGACCATGCTTGCATCATCACTGAACGCTCCTCCAAATACTTAGTACGGTTGTACGCTCGACCATGCATATCGCGAACCTGATGTGCAAGTTGTTGTTCTATACGTTCAATAGGAAATTTTAGAACTTCATCTAATAAAGTTCTTGCCGTAGCTCTAAAGCCATGCCCTGTTGTCTCACCATTTTCAAAACCATATTGTTTCAATCGTTTATTAATAGTTGATTCACTGATGGTTTTTGTTTTATCTCGCATAGACACAAAACAATATTCGGTATATCCAGTAATGCAATACAATTCTTGGAACAGCTTCAAGACTTGATCAGACAAAGGAACAATATGTTGTAGGGCTGTCTGATTTTTGGTCTTAGGCGGTGTATAACTCCATGTTCTATTTTTAAAATCGATATCTGCCCATTTTGCTGCACGTAATTCTCCAGGACGCACAAATACATGGGGTAAGATTTTGACTGCATAATCAATAGCAATATCCCCACGACCTGCATGTGTATTAATATTCTTTAATAGTTGTCCTAGCTTTTGCTCATCAGTAATAGCCGCTCGATGCTTAGTTTTACCCACCTTCAAAATACCGCTAATTTGGTCAGCAACATTAAATTGACATAAACCCAAAGCAATCGCATACCGAAACACCTGAGATGCTTTACTTCTCATTCGCTTTGCTGAGTCAGTCTTACCTTGTCTTTCATAAAGACGGCATACTTCCAAAATTTGAGTGGCTGTTATCGAATCAATGGAGAACTCACCAATAGCAACATAAAGCTTATCCCAGATAAACTGATTCCGACGTTGTGTACTTGATTCCAGCTCTTCAGTCTTACGGTATTCATCTGCTACTGATCTAAAACTATTATTTCGACATTGGGACTGTTTATCTTGCTTTTGAATTGCTGGGTCAATATTCTGCGCAAGCAGTTCTCTAAACTCACTTCGTTTTGCACGAGCTCTGGCCAATGTACAACTTGGATAAATACCGATAGCTATAGTGGCTCTTTTCTTAGAGATTGGGCGAATATAATCAAAACGCCAATATGCCCCACCTTTTCTATCTAACAATAAATAAAGGCCACCACCATCTGAAAGCTTAATATTCTTTTCAAATGATTTCTTTTGCATTGATATTGCAGACTTAATTTTTGAGTCAGTCAGACTGATAACTAATTTAGGCATTTTTACGGTATATTTTTGTCAGAAATGGAATGTACCGTAAAAAATACCGTAAAAGATTACGGTATCCTAAAACGCCCTCGGACATTATCGGACAATAAGTAGATATAAGTTATTAATTTTTAATAATATTAGGATTAATTCGGATATGATCAAACAAGGAAATGGTGCGCTCAGCGGGACTCGAACCCACGCCACAGGCTTCGGAGACCTGTACTCTATCCAGTTGAGCTATGAGCGCTTATTTTGGATTGCGCACATCATAACAAAAAAAACTGTAAGGTAAAGCAACTATATAGATGTTAGGCTTTTTTCTGCTTAAGCTTTATACAACGTTCTATTTATAAAATGCAGAATTCCATACGATTTACTTGGTTTATTTGCCCCGATATCGCACAATACTCACACTATTTATAGAGTGAATTATTTATGACTGATGCACTAACGTTAAAGCAGCTGTCAAAAACCTATAAAAATGGGTTTCAGGCGCTTAAAGGTATTGATTTAACAGTACCCGAAGGTGAATTTTATGCACTGTTAGGTCCCAATGGTGCAGGAAAATCTACCACGATTAGTATTATCAGTTCACTAACCCGTAAAACTTCAGGCACTGTCGAAATTTTTGGGCACAATTTAGATACCCATCCCTCGCATGCAAAGCAGTGTTTGGGCGTTGTACCTCAAGAATTTAACTTTGGTCAATTTGAAAAAACATTTGATATTTTGGTGACTCAAGCTGGTTATTACGGTATTTCTAAAAAGATAGCAGAGAAACGTGCAGAGGAATATTTAGAAAAGCTTGGTCTTTGGGAAAAACGCAGTACCCAAGCACGTATGTTATCGGGCGGTATGAAACGCCGTTTAATGATCGCTCGTGCCATGATGCATGAACCTAAACTGCTGATTTTAGATGAGCCGACTGCTGGTGTTGATATTGAACTACGCCGTTCGATGTGGGATTTCCTCACAGAAATGAACGAAAAAGGTACGTCTATTATTTTAACGACACACTATTTAGAAGAAGCAGAAATGTTGTGCCGTCGAATCGCAATTATTGACCGTGGTGTGATTAAAGAAGACACCAGCATGAAAGGTTTTCTCAGTCAGTTAAATGAAGAAACCTTTATTTTCGATTTAGCCGAACCCATTGAACCGATCCATATTGAAATTATTGGTGTTCGTTTCAACTTAGTTGACCCCGTCACTTTAGAGGTCACTATGGATAAAGCCCATACCTTAAATGATCTATTCCAACTCATGGAATCTCAAGGTATTCAGGTTCGTAGTATGCGTAATAAATCTAACCGACTAGAAGAACTGTTTGTCCGTATGGTAGAAAAAAATCTTGAAGGTGCAGCACAATGAATTTTAACCAACTGTGTATTGCCCTCTACACCTTAGTGTATAAAGAAATTCGCCGTTTCATGCGTATTTGGCCGCAAACCCTTCTCCCACCGGCAATCACCATGAGTTTGTACTTTGTGATTTTCGGTAATTTAGTCGGTTCACGCATTGGGCAAATGGGTGGTTTTAGCTATATGCAGTTCATCGTGCCCGGCTTAATTATGATGGCGGTCATCACCAACAGCTATGCCAATGTGTCATCCAGTTTCTTTAGTGCAAAATTTCAAAAAAGCATCGAAGAATTAATCATGAGCCCGGTGCCGTTACATATGGTGCTTTGGGGTTATGTGATCGGTGGTGTTTGCCGTGGTGTTTTAGTCGGCTTTATTGTCACTGCGATGAGCCTATTTTTTACTGAATTACACCTGACCAATATCTTCGTAACTATATATACAGTTCTCATTACTTCGCTACTGTTTTCTCTTGGCGGATTTATTAATGCTGTTTATGCAAAATCTTTTGACGACATTTCGATTATCCCGACTTTCGTCCTGACTCCGCTGACTTATTTAGGCGGTGTTTTCTATGCCATCTCATCACTGAGTCCTTTTTGGCAAAATCTCTCTTTAATCAACCCTGTCGTGTATATGGTCAATGCATTCCGCTACGGTATTTTGGGCCATAGCGATGTGAATGTCGGCATTTCACTGACAGTAATTACTGCATGTTGCGTTGTACTTTATGGCGTGGCGTATCATTTACTTTCTCGTGGTTCAGGAATGCGTGAATAATGAGTGTAGAACAATCCCTTTTAGGTAAAGACACCAACTACCCAACAGAATATCAACCCGATATTCTGTTTCCGATTGCACGTGCCACTGCACGTGAACAATATGCCCATGTGGAAGGCATCCGCCAAGGTACAGACTGGTGGCATGTTTTTGAAATTTCTTGGTTAAATGCTTCTGGTGTGCCTCAAGTCGCTATTGGCCGTTTAACTTTGCCTGCAAGTTCAGACAACCTGATCGAATCCAAATCTTTAAAGCTCTACTTTAATAGTATGAACTTTACCAAATTTGATTCTCAGGCAGCGTTTCAAGCAACCGTTGAAAAAGACTTATCTGCTGCAGCCAATGCGGCTGTGACTATTGATCTATTTCATGTCGATGATGTTGAAATTTCAAAACCACAAGGCATCTGTATTGATGACTTAGAACCCACCCAGTTAGAAAATCATCCAAATGCAGCTTTACTCTCGTTAGATGAAGATGCAACGCAAGAAGAAGTTGAAATTCAACTTTATTCACATTTATTAAGAAGTAACTGCCCAGTCACGGGTCAACCTGATTGGGGAACGGTATTTATACGGTATAAAGGTACTAAGCCTTGTTATCGTAGTATTCTGGCTTATATTATTTCTTACCGTCAGCATAATGGTTTCCACGAACAATGTGTGGAGCAAATGTTTGCCGATATTTGGCAACATTTAAAACCAAGTCAGCTGATGGTATATGCTGCCTATACACGCCGTGGTGGATTGGATATCAACCCTTGTCGTGTATCGGATTTAACATGGATGCCTCGCCCCATTCGATTGGCGCGACAATAAAAAATTTGAGGTTAGTGATGCCATTTTTTGGTTTTATTCCTTCTGAGGAACTTCTAAGCAGTATCCAAACTGGTCACGCGAAAAAAAATTCGAGTGAACCCCTTTATCCTTTACGTGATAAAACAGCTTTGCTGATTAATGAAGAAATCATTGGTGCAACTATATTAGCTCCTGTTCATCTGTTTCCTGCAAGCGACAAGCGCGACACAGCTGAAAAACTGGCTGGCTATGTCAAATCAACAGTCGCTGTATTGTTAAAGCAGCTACTGGGTAAATCTCCGAATGATGTGGTGAAACAATCCATTGAATTTTCAGAACGAAGTTTATTTCAGGACACAGTCGGTGCTCATCGTGTAGGTCTGAGCTTAGATGCAGGACTGGTCACTAACCTTAAAAATAGTTATACCGAAATTAAATCGGGTGTAGATGTCAATAAAGCTGCTTTTGGTGAGCTGTATAAACAGTTTGCTGAAGCTGCAGTACGTCATTTTATGAATGACTTTAATAAAACACTCGATTTAGGCATGATTAAGCGTAAAGCAGCCGATATCGGTTCTTCTGCCGTGATTAAAGCTATTCATATTGCAATTGATAAGATTTTCCCAAATCTAACCAAAGAAGAGCTAGGTGCCCTTGCAGAAGCACATGATGCGATGTTTAACAAATAAATCGCATTACTCGTCAAAACCTAGCTTCCGCTAGGTTTTTTTATGGCTAAACGCATAAAATCGAATCCCGATACAATGACTATATATAGTCATGCAAACACAGTTCTAGAATTGAACAGATTTTTATTAAAAGACAGTGCATTTAATGTACTATTTTTAAAAATACACACAGAAAAGAAAGAACCTGATTACAGATCATATTTTAATGTTAGCTGTCATTTTGGCTTAAATTTCAATGCGTCCATTTTAATATTCAATCTCTTTCTTTTTTATCATTCAGTCCATATTTCTACTTTATATAACAACGTTTTCAACAGCATTGAAGCGCTGGCGAACAAAAACTATGTAATGAATAAACCACTGCTTGCATATGGGTGTTTTAGAGCGGTACCTTTTTAATCCTGTCCCTTTATTTTTAGATATAACATTGCAACTTTTGTAGCTTCTAAACAGTATTTCGCAACGCGATAAAGTTTACTCGTTCTGCGTTTTTATGACGCATGAGTTTTAGAGTCATCTTTATTTCAAATGATTTGTGAATATTTGCAAGTTATGTAAATGAATATGTCACTTTTCAATATGTTAACTGCGAAAAAACCCTTTGCTTTGTCTTTTTTTGTATATCTATTTATGAAAGCATGCGCTGTCAGTGGTATCTTAGTTGCTATTGGTAACGTTTACCTTTAATGAGCTATGAAACCAGAAGGTCATCACAATTTTCAGGATCTTTTCCCCTCGAAATTTTGTTCATACTCATCGCTAAAGCAACTGGAAATTTTTTATTTATGCTAAATCGAAATTTTTATAAAAAACTATCACATATTGCCATTATGGCCGGTTCAATTTCACTGACCAGTTTTTGTCAGGCTAACGACTTCCAATCTCATCCGGCATATGCAAGCTTTAAACAAAATGCAATGCAAACCTATGGTCTGAGTGAAAATCAAATTGATTGGGCAATGCAAGGCAGTAAAAACCTACCCAACATTATTAGTATTATGAATAGACCTGGCGAATCAAAGCCTTGGTACCAATACAAAACCAACTTTTTAGCTGAAAGTACAATTCAACGCGGCGTTCGCTTCAAAAATCAATATGCCGACACTTTAAATCGTGCAGAACAACAATTTGGTGTGCCTCAATCCGTGATTTTAGGCATTTTGGGTGTTGAAACAGGCTATGGCAGCAATAAAGGTAATTTTATCACCCGTGATGCTTTGGCGACCCTTGGTTTTGGCTATGAACGCCGTGCGCAATATTTCCAAGATGAACTTGCTGCACTGATTGCTTGGTCATATAAAGATGGTGTTCCAACCAACTCTGTCGTCGGTTCATATGCAGGTGCTGTGGGTTATCCTCAATTTATGCCAAGTAACATTCCAAAATTTGGTGTGGACTACGATGGCAATGGTCATGTTGACCTGCGTAATTCAGCTGTCGATGCCATTGGTTCAATTGCAAATTATTTAGCAAATTATGGTTGGCAGCGTAATCAACCGATTGCTTTTGCTGCTCGCTATAGCGGAAACAACCCAGATGCCATTATTGCAAAGGATTTAAACCAGCCAACACCCTATGGTGTACTCAAGGCTCAAGGTGTAACCCCTATGAATCCATTGGTAAAAATCGATGATCTGGATTTGGTCAATGTCATCCAATTGCAAGATAGTTATGGACCAATTTATTACATCACTTATCCAAATTTTCAGGTCATTACAACCTATAACAAAAGCCGTATGTATGCGACTGCGCTATGGCTTTTAGGCACTGAAGTTACCAGTCGATAAGACTGGCTTTCCCCCATAGAGCAAAAAAGTCAACAAATATTTTCATCAAAATGAACATTTATTCGGCATTTTACACACCTTGTTACATTATTGATTATTTTTTAACCAACTACTGTTAATTTTTTAGACATTTTCAAAGTATTTTAATTAAACACTAGACAGCCTATCGATGGCATGAATATTATCCATCTCGTTAAATGTAGTTGCAAAAGTGAAATATCAGACGTGTTTACATGGATATCAGCGACTTAGTTGAACCAGTAAATATGCCATTGGGAGATAAACAATGCAGTCATCAATTATTAAATATGCCTTAGCGGTTGCCACGGCAGTTGCGCTAAGTCAGTCACAAGCTGAGATGGTTCAGTCGTCATCATTCAATCATGATAATGACAACTCGCGTCTTGCAGCTCGTGTATTGAATAAAGAAGCTCAAAGCTTCAATTCAAACTTTACGAATTTAAGTAGCCTTTCAATCACTGAGCGTTCTGGCGATAAAATTCGTCGTCAAACCATCGCTGCTAAAATCGAAATCCCTGAAGATGAGCCTTCAGTGATTGAAAAGTTAAACACTGTCGCTTCGAATACTGTTCGTAAGTTCACTCAAACAGGTACTGCTTCTTGGTACGGTCGTCAATTCCACGGTCGTAAAACAGCAAGCGGTGAAACGTTTGACATGAACGCACTTACAGCAGCACATCGTAGCCTGCCACTTAATTGCTTTATTCGTGTTACGAATCGCAATAATGGTAAAAGCGTCGTGGTAAAAGTAAATGACCGTGGTCCATTCCATGGTAACCGTGTTCTTGATTTATCTTATGGTGCTGCTAAGCAATTGGGTATTACCAGTGCGGGTACTGCAAATGTGAGCATTGAGCGCGTAGACGGTCCAAATTCTTAATTCTCCAATGAAGTGACTGCATTTAACAGACCACGCCTAGCGTGGTTTTTTTATTTGTAGCCTCTTAGCCTTTCAAATCATCAGTAATCCTGATTTTGACCCTTCCTCCATTCTTGTTTATATTGGAGTCCTTCCCCCATGATTAAGGACTATCATGAAAACAATCAACGAATGGTTTGATGAATACAGCGAAAGTCATCAAAATAAAACCAATAAAATGATTCACTGGATTTGCGTACCCACGATTTATTTTTCAATCGTTGGCATATTGGCGCATTTTAGCGCGCTACTTACTGCTGTCTTACTTGCTTTAGCATTTATCTTTTACGCACGTTTAGACATTGTCCTTGCTGTTGCAATGGCCGCGTTAACATTAATCATGGCATGGCTAATTTGGGTGTTACCAGTTGGATATGGCTTTTATATCGCACTCTTTGTATTCGCATGGATTGGTCAATTTTATGGCCATAAAATTGAAGGTAAAAAGCCCTCTTTTTTCAAAGATCTCCAATTCCTCCTCATTGGCCCTATTTGGTGTTTAGATACATTTTCAGGTAAAGTACTTGGTAATTGGAAAATACGCCATAAATCGCAAATAAAGAGCATTTAGAGCACGATTAATTTCATGGATCTCTTTTTCAGTTATTCCAGATCGGTTTTCTTCATATTCGATGCTTAAAACCCTATTATTTATAGGTGTATTTATCTCTGGTATTTCCAATCATTTTTTCTATTTATACGACCAAAAAGTCAGTGTTTAAACACTGGCTTTTACTCAATATGGTTAATCCAATTTTATGTTGATAGCTTCATCTGAATCATGATCATTTAAATGACTAAAGTTAAAAATGACTACGTGATTTTTATTGATAGGTTTTACCTTGATGCTTTAACCAACCATCCTGATGACGTCCATTCGGATCGTGATGTGTCCAGTGCATCACACCCCCCTGATCTGAATATTCATATTCACCGTAAAATTGAACTGTATCGCCTTTTTGCAAGTTATCAATTCGTGGGGCTAGATCGATATTATGTGCAACTAAAAGGGTTTGACCATTATTTAAGGTCAAAATGAACTTTTGATGGCGACTACCTTCATTATCATCTCGAAGTACCGCTTTCACTTGACCTGTACCCTCAACCTGAACATTACTGAGTTTATTTTTAAATGCATGCGCAATAACATCTTCAGCACTCTGCCCTTTTTGTTGAGCATCTGCAGGTTGTACTGATTCTATTTGTGGCTGTGCGTTTTGTTCCGCTGTCGTCTGAACTGGTGCAGTTTTTTGTTGTTGTAAATCGATTCCGAAATAAGCGGCTGTAAGCGCAACAATAATTCCGCCGATGGTTAAATTTGTTTTGTTTGCCATAAGATAGTTTAAATCTAAATTTTCAACTCATTATAGTCATTAATATGGATAAAAATAGAATCTGTGAACAACAATGTACACAATATAAAGTTTAAATAGCTTTGAAATCAGTAAAGCTACAGCCATAAAAAAAGCCCTCTAAAACGAGGGCTTTTTTCTACAAAAAATCAGAGATTATTTTGCAGCAGCTTGAGCAGCAGCGACTTCTTCAGCGAAAGAAAGTTCAGCTTTTTTCTCAATACCTTCACCAACTTCGAAACGTACGAAGTTAGCAACAGTAGTACCAGTTGCTTTAAGAACTTCTGCAACTTTCTTATCGTTGTCGATAACGTACATTTGGTTCTCAAGAACAACTTCGTTCAAGTATTTCTGAACTGAACCAGTTACCATTTTTTCAACGATGTTTGCTGGTTTACCAGATTCAATTGCTTTCGCTTCAGCAATTTCTTTTTCTTTAGCGATAAGTTCAGCAGAAACGCCAGCTTCGTTTACAGCAACTGGGTTGAATGCAGCGATGTGCATAGCCAAACCTTTACCAGTTTCAGCATCACCAGCGTATGCAACTACAACACCGATTTTTAAACCGTGTTTGTAAACTGCAAGGTTGTCGCCTTCAACGATTTGAGCACGACGCACTTGGATGTTTTCACCGATTTTTTGAACAAGCGCGATACGAGCTTCTTCTACAGTAGCACCATCTTCAAGTTTCAATTCAGCAATTTGAGCAACGTCAGTTACACCAGCAGCAAGCGCAGCAGCAGCAACTTTAGCAGAGAAACCAGCAAAGTTTTCGTCTTTAGCAACGAAGTCAGTTTGACAGTTAACTTCTACAAGGATTGCTTTGTTGCCTTCTTGAGCGATAGTGATCGCGCCGTCAGCAGCAATGTTACCCGCTTTTTTAGCAGCTTTAGCTTGACCAGATTTACGAAGGTTGTCGATCGCTAATTCGATGTCACCGCCCGCTTCTGTTAATGCTTTTTTACATTCCATCATTGCAAGACCAGTACGATCGCGCAATTCTTTAACCATGCTTGCTGTAACTGCAGTCATGTTAATCTCCTAAATACGGTAGAAAATGAATTCTTTTTAGAACAGAAACGGCCCAGAGCTGTCTCTTGGGCCGTCTGCATACATGACGCTTACTTTGCCACCATCACGTGTCGCAAAAATGACAAGCTTACGTCAAACGCATTAAGCCTCAGAAGCAGGAGCTTCTTCGCCTTTAGCTTGTGCATTTGCTTGTGATTGAGCATATTCTTTACCAGCAAGAATCGCATCAGCCATAGCAGAAGCGTAAAGAGTAACTGCACGGATTGCATCGTCGTTACCAGGGATAACGTAGTCTACGTTGTCTGGGTTAGAGTTTGTATCAACGATACCGATAACAGGAATACCAAGGTTTTTAGCTTCTTTAATTGCAATTGCTTCGTGATCAACATCGATTACGAATAATGCGTCAGGTAAACCACCCATGTTTTTAACGCCGCCAAGAGCGCGTTCAAGTTTTTCCATCTCACGAGTACGTTCTAAAGCTTCACGTTTAGTAAGTTTAGCGAAAGTACCGTCAGTAGATTGAGTTTGAAGGTCTTTTAGACGGTTGATTGACTGGCGAAGAGTTTTCCAGTTAGTCAACATACCACCCAACCAGCGGTGATCAACATATGGTTGACCTGCACGTTGAGCTTGTTCACGGATGATTGCAGAAGCTGCACGTTTTGTACCAACGAACAAAACTTTGTTCTTTTTGCTAGCCAAGTTGTTAGCAAAGTTCAAAGCATCATTTAACGCAGGAACAGTGTGCTCAAGGTTGATGATGTGAATTTTGTTGCGCGCGCCGAAGATGTATTCGCGCATTTTTGGATTCCAAAAACGTGTTTGGTGACCGAAGTGTGCGCCTGCTTGAAGAAGGTCGCGCATGCTTACGTTGTAATCTGCCATTTTCTTTACCTTAAAGTTTGGGTTAGGCCTCCATATACCCGCATTCTCCACCTAAAAAGGCACCCAGAGAAATGTGTCGATATATGTGCGGATTTTATTGCCCCATCGCACAAAGCTCGTGAAAGATATTCACGAAAAAGCATTTGATAAAATGGGCGGCTATTTATACCATAGTCACATACAAATTTCCAAAAGTTTTTAGAGATCATGAACAGTACTTACGAAGCTCCACGTCGATTAATTAAAACGCCTGACGAAATTGAAAAAATGCGCGTCGCGGGTCGACTGGCGGCAGAAGTTTTGGATATGATCAAACCGCATATTGTTCCAGGTGTGACTACCCTAGAACTTGATACGATTTGTCATGACTATATTGTCAACAAACAAGAAGCTATTCCTGCTTGTTTAGGTTATGGTGCTGCGCCGGGTCGTCCAGCGTTCCAGCACGTGATCTGTACTTCAGTGAACCATGTGGTGTGTCACGGTATTCCATCTGAAAGCAAAAAGTTAAAAAAAGGTGACATCTTAAACATCGATGTCACTGTGATTAAAGATGGTTACCACGGTGATACCAACATGATGTATATCGTAGGCGGTGAAACATCTATTTTAGCGAACCGTTTATGTAAAGTTGCTCAAGAAGCCATGTACCGTGGTATGGCGGTGGTAAAACCAGGCGCAACCATGGGTGATATTGGTAATGCTATTCAACAATATGTGGAATCAGAACGTTTTGGCGTTGTACGTGAATACTGTGGTCATGGTATCGGTACTGTTTTCCACGACGAACCACAAGTTTTACACTACGGTCAACCCAATACAGGCATGATCTTAGAAGAAGGCATGACCTTTACCATCGAACCAATGGTGAACGGTGGTGACTGGAAAACCAAACTTCTTGGCGACAAATGGACTGTCGTTACTAAAGATCATAGCTTGTCTGCACAGTACGAACATACGCTACTTGTAACAAAAAATGGTGTAGAAGTGCTAACTGCTCGTCCTGAAGAAGATTTATCGCGTTTTGTTCAATAAGCAAAGTATTTGAAGCACAAAATTTTATTAGGGTCTGTTGACATTTGTTGATTAAAAAAATAGCGAGATAGTAAAATTAAATCGCCAAACCCAATTTTACACTCGCTATGCCTCGAACAATGCTAAATGATCAACACTGGTCCAAGTTACTTGC
>NZ_VPAM01000032.1:0-37907 GCF_013419215.1 Acinetobacter sp. YH12096
AAACTTTCAAAATCCTTGCCGAGCGATATCGTAATCGAGGAAAAAGACTGGGCTTAAGATTCAATTTAATTGCGGGAATCTATAATTTAGAGCTGAGCAAAAAATGAATTATGAAAGAAGTCTATTATAAATAAGTCATATTTTTATTTTCTCTACATTAAAATAATAATCCAGAAAAAAACTTCCAATTAAATATTCATCCACATCATTCTTTATTCATTGCATTATTTTAAATATAAAAAATCAGCAATAAAAAACCTCGGTATATCCCGAGGTTTTTATTTAATTTCCATTTCGTCTAGATTATTCCACCGGGTTACGTTTCCATGCTGTAAAGTATTTTTCTAGTCCAATCAAGAAGTAGTTAAAGGATAAACCCACGAGGGTAATGACTAATATGCCCACAAACATTTGTGGAATTTCAAAGCTAAATTGCGAATAAATAATCAGATATCCCAGACCTGCTTTGGCACCAAACATTTCTACTGCCACTAAGGCCAAAATAGAAATTGCCCCTGCTAGACGGATACCGACAAAAATCGTCGGAACCGACGCAGGCAGAATCACTTTTCGGAACAATTGATAGGGTTTTAGGCCCATGGTTCGTGCCGATTTAATCAGTAAAGGATCGACCGTTTGTACGCCTGTAATAGTGTTCAATAAAATCGGCCATGTGCACGCGTAGACCAACAGACTGATTTTTGAGGTTTCACCAATGCCTAAAAATAAGATAAACAGCGGCATTAACGCCAATGCTGTGGTATTTCGAAACAATTCTAACAATGGATTTAAGGTTTCAGCCACGAGCTTGTACCAACCAATGATGAGACCTAAAGGAATTGCGATCGCTAGGGCCAAAATGAAACCAATAATGGAACGCTTTATACTGGCCAAGAAATGGATGCCTAATTGACCGCTTTGATATAGCTGCCATGTAGTTTCCAATACCACAGATAACGGCGGTAAAAAAGCCGGATTGACCACACCACTCCGCGGCAGAATCTCCCACAGCAAGAAAAAAGCCACAATGGCAATGGTGCGTTTAAAGACCGTGTTTAACCATGTGAACTGTAGTCGGGGTTTAATGTCGTTATACGATTGCGTATAACTGATGGCTTGTTTAGTCGATGACATAAATAAATCCTCTGAATATTTTAGTTATGTGCAAGCTGTTTATGTTTTTCGAGGGCTTGCGCTTTAATCACTTCTTCACTGAGCAATGACCAAATTTTGTGGCGAATTCGGCCATATTCAGGCAATGAACGGACATCTTCACTCGAGCTGCGCAGGCTTTGCGGAATTTCAATCACTTCCTTAATCCGCCCCGGTCTTGAGGTCATAATCGCCACACGCTGACTCAGATAAATCGCTTCATCAATACTGTGAGTAATAAAAACGATGGTTTTTTTCGAGCTTTTCCAGATATTGATCAACTCGGCTTGCAAGGTTTCTCGGGTTTGCGCATCCAAGGCAGCAAAAGGCTCATCCATCAATAAAATTTCTGGTTCATAAGCCAAACTTCGGGCAATCGCAACCCGCTGTTTCATCCCGCCGGAAAGCTCATTCGGATAATGCTTTTCAAAGCCACTGAGACCCACAAGCTGCAAATAGTATTCGGCTTTTTCACGGCGTTCTTTTTTTGCTACGTCTTTGGCTTCTAGACCAAATTCGATATTTTCCAGTGCGGTTAACCATGGATAGAGCGCATATTGCTGGAACACAATGCCACGGTCTAAACCCGGTTGAGTAATCTGCTTGCCACTCAGTAAAATCTGCCCTGCCGACGGTTTGGTTAAACCCGCAATTAAGTCTAATAATGTAGATTTTCCGCAGCCACTTGGCCCCACGATTGAAACAAATTCACCCGGCTGAATATCCAAAGTGACATTTTCTACAGCAACAAATTCAGGCTTATAGTTTTTACTGCCGACATGGTTTTGTGCAGGAAATACCTTACGCACGTGATCTAAATGTAATGCACTGGTCATTGTTATATTCCTTTTGATTTTTGGTCTTGCGCATAGGGATTAAATTCATTGCTATAGATGCGACTGACCTCAATTTGATTCGGTTTTAATTTGTGTTCTTTTTCTAAGGCACTCACCCATGGGGCAAAGTCTTGATCTTTTTGCACGCCACCGACTTCGTGGACACCTGTGCCTGTGTAATATGGAATAAGTGCTGTATTTTCATTGCGTTGACGTTTTTCAATAATGCTTTCCATACGGGCAATGATTTGCTCTTTCGGCGTGTTGTGTAGCCATTCCTGAGCTTTGGCCACGCCACTGACAAAAGTACGAGCCAACTCAGGATGCGCTTGAATAAACTCTCCACGCATCGAAAAACTGCCTGCGGTAAAGGGCCCGTATAAATCAATATCTTTAAAGATGCTACGTACACCACCATGTTTTAAGGCCCGTTTTTCCAAAATGCCTGAGAACACCGCAATATCAATTTGACCATTCCGTAGAGCTTGTTCTGAGCTCACTGGTGGCAACATAATCAGCTCAACTTGTCGGATTTCATCGTCAGTTAAGCCATGACGAGCCAAATAGTCTTTCACCACAAAGTCATAATGTGCCCCGTAGGCATTCACTGCGACTTTCTTGCCAATAAAGTCTCGTGGGCCACGTATAGGACTATTTTCTAGCACATAGAAACCCACGTTTTGTTCAGCATCACTGCCATAAGATGCGACGACTGGGACCACATCTAGACCCGCGGCAATAACTTTCACCACAGCGCCATTAAAGGCTCCAGCGAAATCAACATCTCCTGCCACCAAGGTGAGTAAATCTTGTGGCCCACCTTGTACTGTGCCGACATAACTGAGTTTAATGTCGCCTAAATAGCCCAAGTCTTGTGCCAACTCAGGCAAAGACACCAGTCCCGGATAGCTTTGATAGCGTAGTTCTTTTAAAGCCATTTGCTGAGGTTCATCCACTTGCTGCGTGCTGCAACCAACCAAGGCTGTGCCACCGACCAAGGCAGCTAAAAATAGGCTACGCCAGAGTTGAGGAATGTTATGGATTGTCATTTTTTTCATTGTTATGTTCTCCTATCCAACCTGCTGCCAAGCTAAAACTTTACGTTCAACCCAAGTCAGTACCGTATTGAGCAACACGCCCACAATTCCTATCAGCAACATGCCAAAAATAATCAGTTCGACATCAAAAGCCTGACGCCCTTGAATCACGATATTGCCCAGACCATTGCCATAGTTCGCCAATAAAAATTCAGAGCCAATAGTGGCAAGCCATGCGAAAATCAGCCCAAGTTGTAAACCGACAAAAATCTGAGCCGAAGCGCCGGGCAAAATCAATTTACGAAACGCGTAGGCCTTGGGAAATTGATAGACTTCGGCCACTTCACGATATTTATGCGAAATACTGCTCACACCTTCAAAGGTGTGTAGCGCCACGGGATAAAACACCGATAAGGTAATAAACAGCACTTTGGCGCCGTGTCCCTCACCTAAAAAGGTCGAAATTAGTGGCAACCATGCAAACAGCGAAATTTGACGCAATACATGAAAGCTCGGTGCAAATAACCAATTCGAAAGGCGTGAACTCGCGATCAAGATCCCAAACAACACACCTGCTATCGCACCTATGCCATAGCCAATAAAATTACGTGCCAAACTTTCGGCAAAGCCTGTCAAAAAGCTCGGTTGTTGGAGCACGGTTACTGCTTTTTGCAGCACGAGCCATGGACTAGGAATCAACTTTGGATCAACCCAATTTTGCTGTGAGGCTACTGCCCACAGTGCGATAAATGCCACAGGTAGAACGAGTGCTTTTGCTGCTTTAACTAAGACTTGGCGCGCTGCCCCGTGTAATGAAAGAATGCTCATGAGTTCCCTCCTACTCGGGTTGCGTGAAAGCGTGCCGTTTTTTCTAACCAAGCCAGCAAGGTATCTAAGACATAGCCCGTAATACCAATCAGAATGATCGCCATGAAGATCAAGTCCATCTGCATTAGCTGACGTCCCCACACCATGAGATAACCAATTCCTTCACTACTTGCTAATAACTCGACAAAAACCAATGCCAACCACGCCTGCATAATGCCTTGACGTAAACCACTGATCACACTGGGTAATGCTGCTGGGAAAATCACCTCTTTGAGTTTCTGCCAATTGCTGTATTGGTAAACCTCTGCCACTTCCATCAAACTATTCGGCACATTAGTAATGCCCTTATAGGTTGCAATCAACAGCGGTGGTAACACAGCCAATGAAATAGCGGCAATCTTCAAAGCCTCATCGATGCCTAAGAAAATCATCAATAATGGAATCCAGCCAACTATGGGAAATTGCGCAACAAGATTCACCGTCGGAAAAATAAAGTCCCGACTACGCTTTGCTAATCCCAACACAGTACCAAGCAAAATCCCGACACTGGCACCAAGCAAGACACTCCATAAAATACGTTTGGCACTGATGGCAAAATGAAAACTCAATTCACCGCTTTGCCATAATTCGACTGTGCTTTGCCACACCAGACTCGGTGCAGGTAAAATCTGCTCAGGCAACCACTGTTTAAGTGTTGCCACATACCATAGACCCAACAACAAAACTGGCATCAGAAGTCCACACGCCACTTGCAAAGTTAGTTTTAAATAGGTCTTAAAAAAATCCAACGCACTTCGGTCACTTTGCAAGGGAACCGAATGTGCAGATACATCCGTAAGGCTCATAATTCTTGTCCTTTTACGCTCTGTTCTGAGACATCAGGTTTTAAAAATTGAATAAATTCCTGATCTTTGCTGATCAAAATAATCAGACCAATAAACACCAGCCCGATTGGTAAAAATAAATTTTGTAGTCCAACCTGTGCGCCAAATACGGCGCCTATCAAGCCACCCAACAGTCCACCCGAAGGTCCGACGAGGGCTAAAATTGGAGAAATCTTAGCCATCGCGGTTTGCTCACCCACTCGGGCGAAAGACATAAAATTGGCGATATGCAACATACCGAGTCCAAGTCCAAACATGACCGAAGCAGGCCACATCAACAGCGTGATTTTGGTTAAGGCTAAAATCAGTAATGCCGTTGCCATCAGGCTTAGGCCAATCAAATAAAACTTTTGATAACCCATCAGCTCAGCCAAACCGCCCATGCTAAATAGCGAACCCACAAAGACAATGCCTTGTACGGTCAGCAGCATCACTGCCATAGGCTCTGAAAGTGCAAAACTTTGAATAGCAATCACCACAATGAAAAAGCCAAAGTAGTTATTTGCCACGCTGCTCAAAAATTCCAATATGCAGACAATCCGCAGTGAGGCATGGGTTTTGATGAGTGCCAAAGGCGCCACAATATCTCGCCATTGAAAATGCGGGCGATTCGTCGCTTGTGGAGTGCTACGTTGAAAGCACCACGGAGCCAACAGCAAGGTGCCTAAAAAAAGCAAAGACACCACATAAAAACTTCCGCCATAGCCGAAATGCTCGATCAACAACACGCTCAATGCAGGTGCAATCAGGAAATATCCCATCATGTGCGAACCGCGAAACCAACCCGCACGGGCTGGACCTAAACGCTTTAAATTGCTCAGAAAAACGGTATTGATCGAAACAAAACGCATGGGTAAGACAAAACTCACCAAGGCTGTCACCGCAAAGAGATACCATGCACCAGCTTTGAGTGGCGTTAAGCTATAGACCACAGCGCCCAACACACTGCCGATGCAGAATATTTTCAAAGACCCAAAGCGCTGTACCAACACGCCAATCGGCAATGCCATGATCAAAATGCCAAAATTTTGCGCTGCAGAAATTAGCCCCAATTGCAATTCGGTGGCTTCTAAATGCACGGCATACAAGGAAATTAATACCCGTGCTACACCCACACCCAGTCCAGCCAAAATCGTAAGCAGCACAAAACTGCTCATAAATTTGGTGGTTAATGGACTGGCAATCACATTGCTTTCAATCGGACGACTCATGGCTGCGACTTACTTCGGTTGACCTTGAGCATTAAATTGGCGCCAGTAACCCTCTAACTTCAGCTCTTTCAAGGCATTATTCAGATACTTCGGCTCATACCATGTTTTGGTATCCACATCACGACGGATTAAACGAGCGTCTTTGGCAATTTTTAAAGCACTGTCAATTTGTGAACGGTGGAACTCGTCTAATAGCGGTGTAGTACGGTCTTTTAAATTCCAGCCATCCCACGTTTTTTGATAATCCACCAACGGAATGCCACTTTGTGCCCAAAGTTTATATTGCGCGCTACGATTGGCTTCTTGAGAACTCCACTGCGCCTGTTTAATCAGTGTCGTTACGACACGTTGCACCACCTCTGGATATTGTTTTTCAAAGCTTTCGGTCACCCAAAAGTGTGCAATCGGTGATACTTTCGGATCTTTAATTTCTAGTAAAGTTTTCGCCACACCACGCGCTTGCAAACTAAACGGTGAAGTAATCGTGGCATCAATATCACCTGTCGCTAACGCAGTACGCGCCGAATAGGCATCTTGCGAAATCACTCGTAAATCGCGCTCAGTTAAATTGTATTTTGCTAATACACGGTTAAAGACGATCTGACCATTGGTGCCTTTAAAGACGGAGAATTTTTTGCCTTTTAGATCTGCAAAGGATTTAGCATTTGATCCGGCAGGCACCACCACATAGGTAGGACCAAAACGCCCTGTCGAGAACAACACTTTGGTTTTTAATCCCGTTGAACGTCCAACCAATGAGGGCAAATCGCCATGCAATGCAAAGTCCACTTTGCCATTGGCTAAAGCTTCGTTGGTTGCAGGGCCTGCTCCTGGGAAAAAGAGCCAATTCACCTTAATGCCATCTTTTTTAAATTCTTGTTCGAGCACACCTCGTAAATGTGCTGTAGCTACAAAACTACCGCCCACTTTGGGTTTACCCCCCTCACCCGCAGCTGATACTGAAATGCGAATTTCTTTGGGATTGGCAGCATGCAATTGAACGCTTAAACCAAGTGCTGAAAGTGCCAAGAATGTGGCTGCGATTTTTTTAGAGATAATTTTCATTTTAAATGTTCCTTAATGGTTTAAATATTTGAATTAAAAGGTGTACTGAACCTGAGCTTGCAGCTCATTGGTGTCTTTTTGATTTGCCGTTTCGACATCAAACAGATAGTGATTCAGCTGTAATTGGAATTTTGTGGTTTGCGCAAAAAATAGGTTTAAACCCAAAGAGTGAATGTCATATTCACCAATACGACCGCTCGCGGTATCGAGATAGCTTGCGTTGTTTTTATTCGGGTTATAGCGGTCAAAACGGTAATAACCTTGGACTGACTTCGGCCAGAAATCATCAAATTTGGCGTTGGATTTAATACTGTTGTAGAACTGATCACCCAAGGTGTAGAAAGCGGTAAAAGTATGTCCTTCCGCTTTGGCTTCTTTGATGTCTTGGGCTACGGTGTCGACATAATCGGTCTTGCCTTGCAGATATTCATAGGTCACACCAAATGGTGCGTGGTTATAATAAATATCGAAACCCAAACGATCACGTTTCGCAGCATTATCAGTGATTCCGCCGGCTGAAATTTTCGATTCGCCTTTGATATAAGAGGCACCAAACTTCAACTCACGGAAAATGCTGGCGTAGTCCACTGGCAAGGTAAAAGCCACACGACCGATATAATCTTTGCCATTGTTGTCATCTGCCTTATTACTGGCGTTCCCATTGGTCAACCCTAAGGCATACTCAAATAGCGGCGCACGGTAGTTCGATGCAAAGTCGACAAAAGGTTTGGCATCTCCACGGACGATAAATCCATTTTGACGGTTAAACAGTCCTAGAAAGGTCGAAGCTGCAGCGGTATTAATGGTCGGACGCAAATCTTCAGGAGACTGCACATCTAGACCAAAGGGCAATAACTGCTGACCGAGCGTAAAGTTGAGTTTGGCAGTTTCAGGGCCCGCATTGGTGGCAAAAGCGTTATAGCGAACAAAGGCATCTAGTAAGTTAAAGTTACTGTTATTGGTGCCATCATTGCGTTTGCCATAACCAAAGGACAATTGATAGTCGAGGTTTTTGCCTTCGTTATAATCACGGAATAAATTCCCGCGTACACCGATCAGCGCAGTCCCAATATCAAATGTCGATTTGGTTGAACCCAACACACCCGTTTCATCGAGCGCACTGGCACGTAGTTGAACTGTGCCATACAGGGTTGTATCACGAGTCGATTTGGTGGTTTGACGTTCATATTGACGTGACTGATCGTACTTATAGTTTTCAATATCTGCACGTAAGCCGTCGATATCTTCGGATGTTGCTGCGGTCACTTCTGAAACCTGCGTTTCACCTTCAACATCAGCGGCGTTGCTCGGATCTTCTGTCGTCAACGCGGCCGTTTCTACGACTTTACTTTTGGTCGTCCCAGATTCCACTGCATTTAAGCGTTTTTGCAAACTCTCAATTTGTTGTTTTAAGCTGCTCAGTTCTTGCTGAAGTGCTTCATCCGATGCAAAACTCAGCGGACTGGTTGCGGATAAAATCAGTCCGACCGCAACGGTTAATGTGGTTTTTTTCATGATTTGGTTTCACTAACATTTTTCCCAAAGCGCAAAATCCCCCAACCCCATGCAAGGTGCATGAAGTGAATGTACTGCGTGGGTTTTTAAAAATTAATCTGAGTGGTCGTAGGTTTTATTCAACTTATGCACGACCGAAACTCGAAGACAGCTTTTAGAATTTAAGCGCGCATCATCGCGAGTGTCATAGCACAACAACATGCCTGTTGCAGGACACGAAAAACAGAAAGATATCGATGCGTAAAAGTACTCATAAATGTTCCATACAGTGGTGAGTTTTGTTCACTCCAATATGGCAACAACTGTGCCAACATTTTAAGTATTTATTTTTTAAAGTTTTATTATTCAAACCCGATAGATTCTGTTGGTTTTGACGCCAAAAAACTGTTGGTTATTCAACAGTTGCTTATTTCAAATCATCAGATATTTCCATTTTTATATCTCATTTTATGAAATAAGCAATACGCCTTGGGCTTTCCTTTGGGCATAAAAAAAACCCACTGACGTGGGCTCTTTTCAATCGATTATAATTACCGCTTATTGACCAAATTTAGTCGCCATCGCTGTTAATTTTTGATAGCCCGTCGGTAGAAAACGTTGAATTAAATCAATCGCTTTTGCATCATTACCAATCAATAAACGACGCTTATCTTTTTGTACTGCTTCAATGATTTGACGAGCCGCTTCTTCAGGTGGACAGCGCAAGAATTTATTAAAGGACTGTGCCGATTTTTGCGGGTTCATGCCTAAACTTTTCAGGCTATCATTCATTTTTGCGGCATTGGCAATATTGGTACGAATCCCGCCCGGATGAACACATAGCGCACTCACGCCACAGTTTTCAATATCCAATTCTTGGCGTAAAGATTCGGTAAAGCCACGTACTGCAAATTTAGTGGCATTATATGCCGACTGTGTTGGCTGTGCCGTTAAGCCAAACAAGCTGGAAATATTGATGATATGACCTTCACCACTTTGCTTAATATACGGTAAAAACTCCTTGGTGCCATAAACCACACCCCAGAAGTTAATATTGACAATCCACTCCAGCTCTTCGTAGCTTGCGCCTTCAACGGTCGTGCCCAATGCCACACCCGCATTGTTAAAAATCATATTCACCGAACCATGATCTTTAACGGTCTGTGCTGCCCATGCTTTCATTGCCGCAAGGTCTGACACATCGAGTTTTTGCGTGGTTACACGTACATTGCTGGCTTTCACCAAGTCTACGGTTGCCGCAAGACCCTGCTCATTCACATCGCTTAAAGACAGATGACAGCCTTGTTTCGCCAAAAGCACTGCCAATTGCTGACCAATACCTGAACCTGCACCTGTAATGGCAGCCACTTTATTTTTGAAGTTTTTCATTGTGATTCCTTATTCCTTTATGCTGCCGCTTGGCTTTATCACAGCGTGATCTCATTTACCAATATGTGCAGTTCGTCGACTTAATATAGTTTTGACAATACATATTGTCAATGTCATCTTAGGACGTGCTAAGCTGTTGAAATCGCCAATGCTTAAACATAGGTTTAAACTGAAATTATTGCTAAAATAAGACAAAATTCTGCTTTAGTTCAGCGTATATTTTCATGACAGATGCAACAAATCACACAGAACAACAACAGGCAAAAAATGTGAAGGAACGTCAATTTAAAGGGCTTTCTCTCAGTGAACGTAAGCAAGCGCGACGTGAAAAACTGATTGAAGCCGGTATAGAAGCCTATGGTACACATGGCTTTTTTTCCGTGACCGTGAAAGATATTTGTTTGGAAGCCAAGCTGACCGAACGCTATTTTTACGAATCATTTAAGAAAAGTGAGCAACTGTTCCAAACCATTTTTTTAAAATTAATCGATGAACTGCAACAAAACGTGATGCAAGCCATCATGCAAGCATCAACCGATTCTAAAAAAATGATTGAAGCAGGTTTAACCGCCTTACTGTTAACCTTAAAAAATAATCCACGTATGGCGCGCATCATTTATATCGATGCCATGTTGGTACAAGAGCTACATAACCAAGCCACGATTCATGAAACCATGATGCGCTTTGACCGTATGATTCATGCCTTTGTCATGCTGATGATGCCGAATATTGATCGTTCAGAACGCGAAATTTCAATGGTCGCAACCGGTCTCAATGGTTATGTCACCCAAATCGCGATTCGCTGGGTCATGAGTGGTTATAAACAGCCGATTGATGAAGTTTTATCGTCATGTAGCGTGGTCTTTTTGGCCTTGTTGGATGCTTTTTCTGAAAAACCCAGGAAATAAATTCTGAGCTCAACACTGATCTTTACAAGTTTTTGAATGATTTTTTTGTGACAACAACATGATGCAAAGCCAATGTTGTTGAATATTTCAGGATTTAAATTGTCACAATTTCTTTCTAAACCCCAATGAAAGATCATTTTTGCAATGATACTGTCATAATTAATCTTTGTAATAAGCCTGTCATAAATATAAAACGGTCTACCGTTTACATAAAATAGGGTATTGCGCTGTGAAAGATGACTATATTTTAATCGTCGACGACGAACTCCCGATTCGGGAAATGATCCATACTTCACTGGATATGGCTGGTTTTCAATGTCAGCAAGCTGAAGATGCCAAACAAGCGCACCAAATGATTGTGGATCAGCGTCCTGCACTGATTTTGTTGGATTGGATGATGCCTGGCGGCGTGAGTGGTGTAGACCTATGTCGTCGTTTAAAACGCGATGAAAATTTGTCAGAAATTCCAGTCATCATGCTCACTGCACGCGGTGAAGAAGACCATAAAGTCCAAGGTCTAGACGCAGGCGCAGATGACTACATGACCAAACCCTTTTCCACCCGTGAGTTAGTGTCACGCATTAAAGCGGTGCTACGTCGCTCAAATGCATTGGGTGGTGAAAAAACCATTGATGCCAATGGCTTAATCCTCGATCCAGTCAGCCAACGTGTCAGCTTTGGCAACACCATTTTAGATATGGGGCCGACTGAATATCGTCTATTGGCCTTTTTCATGACTCATCCTGAACGTGCCTATACCCGTGCTCAATTATTAGATCAGGTTTGGGGTGGAAACGTGTATATTGAGGACCGTACCATTGACGTGCATATTCGTCGTTTGCGTAAAGTTCTTGAACCTTTCCAAGCCGATCGTTATGTGCAAACTGTTCGTGGTACAGGTTACCGTTTCTCTACCCGTGCAGACGCTGTGATGGGTTAGTCATTTTAGGTCTTTAATTTTCTATGTACGAACCGTATCCCGTCCCTGAACTTGCCAGTGAACATAAAAAATTCCGTTACAGCAGTTTATGGACTTTTGCCAAGCAGGATTTGAGACTTCTGGCATTTTTCCTACTCATTGCTGCACTCATCGGCTTTGGTATCGGGTACTTATGGATCTGCATCTTAATCGCCTTTGCAGTGTTCTTTGCATTGCAAATGCGTTCGCTGTACTTGGTCAACGAATGGATTTCAAACCGTCCCTATGATGTCCCGCCGAATTTAGACGGCATTTGGGGGGCTTTGCTCTTTAATGTATACCGTGCGCAGCGCCAAGAACGCATCGTACAAGCTGAAATGGTCGGCCTAATTGACCGCGCTCAATCTTCCTTGGTGGCACTTGCTGAAGCGGTGGTATTGATTGATGAATTACACCAAATCGAATGGTGGAACCCTGCCGCAGAAAAGCTTTTGGGGATTCAACAGCTCGATCAAGGGCGCAATATTTTAAGTATTTTAAGACAGCCCAGTTTTATCGAATACTTTACCAATATCGATTTAGCCCCCGATGGTTTGAAAATGAAATCATCGGTACTTGAAGACCATTATGTGCAAGTGAAATTGACCCGTTTTGGTCGCGAAAGTCGATTACTGGTGGCCTATGACGTCACACGTATGCATAACCTTGAGCAAATGCGTAAAGACTTTGTCGATAATATTTCACATGAGCTACGCACACCGCTCACGGTTTTAAGTGGTTATATCGAAACCTTTACCGATCAGGAAGATTTAAATCCACGCTGGAAACGCGCATTCGATCAAATGCAGTCTCAAACCCGCCGTATGAATGCTTTGGTTAATGACTTGTTATTATTATCTCGTCTGGAAAATGATAAAAAAGTTGCTAAAAATCAAATCATTGAAATGCCCAGCCTAATGAACCAACTATATGACGATGCACATGCTTACAATGTGGATTATGGACATACACTGAATCTCGAGATTGATAGTCACTGTGACCTAATCGGATCAGATATGGAATTGGCGAGTGCCTTTAGTAACCTCATCACCAATGCAATTAAATACACCCCCAAAGGCGGTACTGTGACCATTGGATGGCATGATGATGGTACGCATGGTTATTTTACCGTTGAAGATACGGGTATCGGGATTGACCCGAAACACTTACCCCGTTTAACGGAACGGTTTTACCGTGTGGACAGCGCACGTAGTCGCCAAACGGGAGGAACAGGTTTAGGTCTTGCCATCGTGAAACACGTTTTGATGCAACATCAGGCACACCTTGAAATTGAGTCCAAAGAAAACCGTGGTTCGCTGTTTAAAGTCGTCTTCCCTAAAGAACGCTTGTATCATGTGAGCTAAGCAGAATCATCCCGCCGGTCTTGCTGTGCTTCCAACTGTTGTTCTTGTTGTTTGGCACGGCGATATGCAGGACGCTGTTGCATCCGTTGTAAGAAAGCCTGAATTTGTGGATATCGCCCTTGCGTTCGGGTCATGACGGCTTCTAATGGAAACGTCATCTGAATATCCGCAAAGCTAAACGGTCCCGCAAAATATTCATTTTCCGCTAAATGGTTTTCTAAAAACTCGATATGTTCTTTTAAGCGAGGTCGTACAAAACCTTTTTTGACCCCATCACAAATGCGATTAGCTACGGGTTTGATGACCCAAGGTACATGGCGTGGCACATTGCTCATGACCAACTGCATCACCAATAACGGCATCAGAGAACCTTCGGCATAATGCATCCAAAAGCGATATTGTTGTTTTGAATGTTCCGCCTTGGCTGCAAAAAAATCATGTCGATCGTACTTCTCTTGTAAATACTCCAAGATCGCTGCAGATTCTACCAAGACCAGTCCATCATCCTGCAATATGGGCGACTTCCCTAAAGGATGGATGGCTTTAAGCTCAGGGGGAGCAGACAAATTTGGCTGGCGCAGATAAAACTGAACCTGATAATCCAGTCCTAATTCCTGCATTGCCCATAAAATACGAAATGAACGAGATTTTTCTAGATGATGTAGCACCCGCATGGGTTCATCTCCTATATGAAGTCTAAAATTTTCTTATTTCTGGCAAGCCATTATTATTTTGAAGTACTTAAATCATAAAAAGTGTCAGATCACTGCTTAGGGCTATATCAAAACTAAATTTTGCACAGTACAGCAGCGACCTGCTTTTAAATTAAACTAGAGTGGTTTTAATGTCTACACTGCGCAATAAAGTTTTTGTCACTGGGGTTTTTTCACAAATGGACAAGATTTTTTGCTCTAATTCTGCATCCAAGGGCGTTTGAAAATGTAGACGTCGCTCAACCCATTCAGCACCTTCACGGTTCGCACAAAAGTCTGCCTCAACACGAAACTCACCCAATTGAATTTGTTTATGTGCTGCATACATGCGCAAGGTAATCATGGTGCATGAAATTAAGGAGGCACACAGTAAATCATACGGTGCTAAACCTAAATCCCCGCCACCAAATGATTCGGGCTTATCGGTAATAAGTTGATGTTTTGCACTCTGAACTTCACCTGACCACGGTGCTTCTAAGGTGTTTACTGTTGCCGTTGCGACGATACCCATAATGACTCCCTCATGGTTATGCCGCACCATTTTTACCACAGGTACGGCTGTTCATTTTTATTTTTAAGTTAACGTGATGGACGTATTTTGTCAGGGAAAGCCGGTGCTTCTAGTCGTGGACCATCATAGTCTGGAATAGAGCCAAAGCGTTCGTCCTGATTAATCCACTGCTCACGGGCAATATTCAATTCTTCTTGTGTGCGCCCCACAAAATTCCACCACAGCAAAATCGGTGATTCAAAAGGTTCACCTCCTAATAATAAAACACGGCCACCTGCATGTAGGTCAATTTTGACTTGGGTTAAGCCCGGCTCAAGTACCACCATATTGTCTTCATTTAGCTCGTGACCATTGATACTGGCAGTCCCTTCGAGGGCCATAAAGCCATATTCAAATTTTGGATTGAGCGGCAGGACGGTACTTTGACTTTCCGAACTACGCAGATCGACACCCAATAATTCACTATGTACTTTTACCGGCGATTTAGTCTGTAAAAATTCACCCACCAATACCGTCAATTCAATCCCGTCTTGTGTCACCACAGGCAACTCTGGGTAATGGTCAAACTGGGGCGCCATATTGATTTTGTCATCTGGCAATGCAATCCAAAGCTGCGCAGCATGCATTTGTGTTTCAGACTCTGGAGCAACCTCAGTATGCGAAATACCATAACCCGCTGTCATGAGATTGACTTGTTTGGGCTGAATTAACTGATGTGTGCCCAAACTGTCGGTATGCATCATGGTGCCATCAATCATCCATGTAAATGTTTGCAAACCAATATGTGGATGCGGCCCAACATCTAAGCCATCACCTTGAGGAAAATGCACTGGACCGGCATGGTCAAGGAAACACCATGCACCAATCATCCGTTTATGCCGACTCGGTAAAGCACGTTTTATCACTGTGCCTTGACCAATTTCAGCACGGCGCAGTGGAAATTCTTGAATGAACTGATTGACGTATTTTTCACAATCGTCGGAATGAGATATTTCTGTGTAATTGGTATTGGTCATATTCTTACCCTAAATTTGGCTAAGCCGATGCAAGGACTATCGGCTAGAGCTATGCATTTTTTCCATTATATCTGCATTAACTCAATCTTCTTCAGCTGTCATTAATACGCTGAATCACAGAGATAGGACAATCGTTTTTTTGTTGCCTAATATGACATATAGCATAACAGTTATCGATGCTTCTTTAGACAAACCCAATGCAAAATTACTTGTTAAAATCACGTGAAATGTAAATCTAAGTAACACAAATTAACACTCACTTTTAACCAAACAATACCAAATAATTCACAAATCATTGAAATAACGTGTTTAATTTTAAATAAGAATAATATAGATTATTTTAGTTACATAAATTTACATACAAACCATGCTCACCTGTCGGTAATCTTGCATGATCAATGAGTATAAGAAAGAATCACGTGCACTGATCCAAAAAGCCTTGAAAGGAACCTTTGTTCGCGTTCCTGCTCAATTTCGTCAAGAATTTTTCCACTACCATCGTCGTCAACTTTTTAAATTCTTTTTGCAAGTCAACATCGTGGCTCAATTGGCCTATCTCTCTTATGCCATCGCGGATTGGTTTATGTTGCCCGATGTGGGTTTGCTCGCGATAGGCTTAAAAACGGCCTATACCTTACTGATGATGGGCATCACATGGGGCATTTATACATATAGTAAGAGCATTTTACTCTTCGACTTGATGCTTCCCCTATCGATCGTTGGTGCTTCTGCGCTGTGGTTTAGTCTACTCAATTTATCCAATAGTCCCGATGTGCCGATCTATTTATATGCATCTTTGGTTTTTATTGTACTAGCCAATTTATGTGTACAAATCCGCTTTAAAGCTGCTGTGCTCATTTCTCTATGTATCAGTCTTATTTTACTGATTGGGGTGTATTTCGCCATTTCTGGCAATATCCATCAACTGCAACTGTTTATATTGATCTATTCGCCCGTGTTGTTATTTAGTTTGTATATCAGTTGGAATTCAACGCAAAAATCCAGAATTGTATTTTTACACAGTAAACTCGATCAGTTGAACCGTGAAGCGCTCAATATTATGGCGCATACCGACGTGCTGACCGGCTTAAACAATCGACGTCAATTTATTCAACTTGCCAATTATCATATTCATCATCAGTCCAAACCGTTACAGCCGCTTTCATTACTGATTTTTGATGTCGACAAATTTAAAAATATTAATGATCAGTTTGGACACTATATTGGTGACCATGTTTTACAACAAATTGCAGAAACGTGCCGACATACCTTACGTAGCCAAGACATCATTGCCCGCTTCGGCGGTGAAGAATTTATTATTCTTTTACCGCAGACACACCTGCGTCAGGCTCAAGATATTGCCGAACGCCTACGACGGGCAATAGCCGATGATTATTTAGAACTTGATACACTACAAAAACTTAAATTTACCGTTTCAATTGGTGTTGCCGAATTTGGTCAAAAAAACCGAGATTTACAAAGTGTAATTCGCATGGCCGATCAGGCACTTTATCAAGCAAAATTTGCAGGACGCAATCAAATTTCAACTTATAAAACAGCAAGTTAATAATATATTTTGTAACAATCATCAGACGATTTTTTATCATTCATTCGAAAAATCCCTAGTTTCAGGTAGATATTTTTGTGTGTTTTTTGTTCATAATTTGTCCTAAGCCATTTATGGAGAAGGGACATGTCTGTTGATGTACGAATGAGTTCTCGGACTAATTCGTCTGCTCAGGAAGTTCGTAAAAATCATACTCATACTTTGAAACTTTCTGAGTGTGATCTTGCCAATCGTGCCGAGATTGAACAAGCCATTGCAGATCCTTTTGCACGTATTCCTACGCAGTTTAGAAACTATTTTCTACAACATCAGTATGCCCATCAGTTACCTTATTTGCGTCAAGTGAACTACATGGCGCAGATTACGTTTCTTCTTTATTTTTTTGCTGACATTTTTATTATTCCAGACATGTTCTTTTGGTCAGGCCTTTCTCGAGTTGCCCTGATTATTGTGGCTTTATTGGTTAGCTTTTATTTATTTAAATACAAAAAAGACATTCGTGTACTCGACATGATCTTACCGATCGGGACGGTCTGTAGCACCGCGATTTGGATTGGCTTATTACTGGCTTCAAATAGCCCAATGGTCTCGTCCTATATCTATGGTGCAGCGATCTTTATTTTAATTGCCAATGTCTGCGTACAAACACAATTTAAGCCTGCCTTGTATTGTTCGGGTCTCATTTCGCTATTGGTATATTTTGCGGTGAGTCAGCTTTTATCATGGCAAGAAGCACTGATTTTTGTGGTGGTGTCTATTCCTGTTTGGATGATCAGCCTGCATATGAGTTGGAATAATACACTCAATGCACGTCGTCATTTTTTACGTACCCTACTTGACGACTGGAATATGCATACGCTGAAAAATCTTGCGCACACAGATGAGCTCACCCAGTTATACAACCGTCGTCAGTTTGTTCAGTTGGCTGAACATCGCATCCATGAATGGCCAACGCCTGCAAGCACTTGTTTATTGATGTTTGATGTCGATCATTTTAAACATATTAATGATAATTACGGGCATGATGTTGGTGATCAGGTACTGCAATGTATCGCTGAAACCACCCGCAAAGAAATGCGCCAAAAAGATGTCTTGGCTCGCTTTGGTGGCGAAGAATTTATTGTGCTGCTGTCGGAAACGCAAATACAGGATGCAATGTTAATCGCAGAACGTATTCGTCTAACGCTTCAAAATCAATCATTGCTGAATGTCGCAAATCACCCGATCCAATTTACCGTTTCCATTGGTGTTTCACAGCTTAAATCACATAAGCAAAATTTAACTGAACTGATTAAGCAAGCGGATATTGCGCTGTATCAGGCAAAAGAAAATGGCCGTAACCGTGTAGAGCGCTATGATTCAAGCATGAAACCGGAACGTAAATCGACGAAGTCTTGGCAAAGCTTTACCCATAAAGCGAAGCCTAAAGCTGAACCGAATAATGAAAGCGATAGTAGTTGGTCAATTGTTTATAAATAGAATGTTGAGATATAAAAAAAGGACGCTGAAGCGTCCTTTAAGTTTATTTAAAAACTATCTTCATCAAAACGGTCTTGATCTATTTTATAAATATGGAAACTTCTTTCAATTTGAATACCCAAGCCAAATTCAATCATGAGAGATGTAAGCTTGTCACCATCAATTAAAACAATGCCTGATTTCTTTGCTGACTCAATTGCTTCTTTACTAAAACAAGAAGTAGTAATAAATACGCCCTTTTTCGCCACTTGATCAGCCAAAGCTCCCTTAAACTGTTGAATGTCAGGGCGCCCCACCGTATTTTCCCAACGTTTAGCTTGAATATATATTTTATCTAAACCTAAACGATCTTCACTGATAATACCGTCAATGCCACCATCACTGGTTTTACCTATTGCTTGGGCTGCGTCTTGATGTGAACCGCCATAACCCATTATTACCAACAAATCGACAACTAATTGCTCAAAGAATTTGGGTGAATTACTTTTAATTTTATTTAATAGCTCATCTTTAATTGTTTGATTAAGCTCCTTTGATGATTGTTCGATTATTTCTGCAGGCGTCAAATGTTCTGTTTGAATAGATGTAGCATGCTCTTCTATTAGAACTAGATTTTGAATATTTTTATTATGGTTAGAACCAATTTTATAATCAGAAAACCCTTCAAACTGCATCAAATACTGATTAGTTATATTGGATAAGCTGGACAAATCAATAGACCAACCTAAAGTACTTAATTCGCAAAGACCACGTGATGGTTGTTGTATCAAACCTGCTTTAACCAAATATGTTTTCGCCCAGCCAACACGATCATAAAATACTGTTTTTGTACCACTAGATAGCCTTAAATTTAAATCAGCTTCAGATAACCCAGATCTTTCAGCTAAAATTTTTGTGGCAGAACTTAATTTTATTGCCTCTTTTTGTTCTGCTAAAAGTTTCATTAATGGAAGCATCAACTGATCGTATGTAGGCAATGACATTTAACTTGCTCTTTTTAAAATAGTATTTTTCATAATTATAAACAAAAAAAAGGACGCTGAAGCGTCCTTTTTTTATTAGAAATATTTAGGTTTCCCTAAATAGCCGCGAGCATAGCTCTTGGCGTAAAACTGGCACGAAGCAGTGCTTCGTGAAACCCCAGTCTGGCGCAGGCATAGCCTTTGCCGTAATTTAGGCAAGAAACGTTGTTTCTTGAAATCCCTAAATTACTCCCACTCAATCGTAGCAGGTGGTTTAGACGATACGTCATAAACAACACGAGAAACTTCAGCAATCTCGTTCATGATACGTGTAGAAATCTTGTCTACAAGATCATAAGGAAGGTGTGCAAAACGTGCAGTCATAAAGTCCACAGTTTCTACAGCACGAAGCGCGATCACCCATGCATAACGGCGGCCATCACCCACCACACCAACCGATTTCACGGGTTGGAATACAGCAAATGCTTGCGCAGTTTTGTCATACCAGCCGCTTGCGCGAAGTTCTTGCATGAAGATGTCATCTGCTAGACGAAGGATATCTGCATATTCTTTTTTCACTTCACCAAGGATACGCACACCTAGACCTGGGCCTGGGAATGGATGACGGTAAAGCATTTCAAATGGAAGACCAAGAGTTGTACCTAAACGGCGTACTTCGTCTTTGAACAAATCACGGATTGGCTCAACCAATTCGAATGCTAAGTCTTCAGGTAAACCACCCACGTTGTGGTGTGATTTAATCACGTGTGCTTTACCTTGTTTGCTTGCTGCAGATTCAATTACGTCTGGGTAAATGGTACCTTGAGCAAGGAAGTTCACACCGTCAAGCTTACGTGCTTCTTCAGCAAACACTTCAATGAATTCACGACCGATGATTTTACGTTTTTTCTCTGGATCAACTTCACCAGCAAGCGCTGTTAAGAAGCGATTTTCAGCGTCGGCACGAATCACGCGAATACCCATGTTTTTCGCAAACATGTCCATCACTTGCTCGCCTTCGTTCAAACGAAGTAAACCGTTATCTACGAATACACAAGTCAATTGGTCGCCAATCGCACGGTGTAAAAGTGCAGCTACAACAGATGAATCTACGCCACCTGAAAGACCCAATAGAACTTTTTGATCACCAATTTGCTCACGCAGTTGTTCTACGCGAAGATCGATAATGTTTTCTGAGTTCCACAAGTTACGGCAACCACATACACCATGTACGAAGTTAGACAATAACTCAGCACCTTTCGCAGTGTGTGTCACTTCTGGGTGGAATTGGATACCGTAGAAACGACGTTTTTCATCAGAAACCATCGCCACTGGGCAGCTTGGTGTGCTTGCAGTGATTTGGAAACCTTCAGGAATTTGAGTCACTTTATCGCCATGACTCATCCACACTTTTAATTGGTCTTTGGTATCTTCAAGATCACCAATTAAAGCATCACGGACTTTAATATCAACTTCTGCATAACCAAATTCATGCACAGTACCTGGCTCAACTTTACCGCCAAGTTGTTCTGACATGGTTTGTAGACCATAGCAAATACCTAAAACAGGTACACCAAGTTCAAATACAACTTGTGGTGCGCGCGGACTACCTTCTTCATGAACACTTTCTGGACCACCTGAAAGAATGATCCCGTTTGGGTTAAATGCACGAATGTCTTCTTCAGACATATCAAATGCGTACATTTCTGAATAAACACCAGCTTCACGTACACGACGTGCAATAAGCTGACTATATTGAGAACCGAAATCCAAAATCAGGATACGGTCTTCAGTAATTTGGGTATTGGTAGTCATGGCAAACAACTATGCAGGCAACGAATATAAGCGCCGTATTCTAACATTTTTCTTGGACTTTCGCACACTATTCGGACAGGGGCAAAAACCACAAGCCAAACGATGTTTTTTACAACACATTTCAGGGCTTTATTGATTTACTTTAAATCAGCGATAGACATGAAAAAAGCGGCAGAACGCCGCTTTGATGGATGCTCGGACTCATGACCGCTTTATTTTGATTTTTTGATCCAATGATCAAAACTGAATTTACCTGCACCATGTAACATGAGAAATAATAAGCCGCCTGACATCGCCAAATTTTTCATAAAGTTAATGCCATCTTCTGCACCACCATGGAATAAAAATGCAGTGATTAAACTAAATACGGTTAGACCCAGTGCCGCAAAACGCGCTTGAAAACCAAACAATAAAGCTAAGCCACCACCCAACTCGACTAAAATGGTGATCGGAAGTAGCCCTGCCGGTACACCCATTGACTCCATATAACCTGCGGTTGCAGTGTAAGCGGTAATTTTGCCCCAACCTGCCACAATAAAAATATAAGCCATCAAAATACGTGCAACGAGACTGATTACCGCATTGATTTGCGGCTGTTGACTCAGATTTTTCACCACTAGATTTGGATTAAACATACTGAAACCTATTTTTAATACTGTTCAAAAGATGTGCTTAGATTAGGTCGTTTCTTATTCTCTTTAAATATGCTTTTATAATACTCATCATTCCATATATAGAACGATTTTACTGATAATTAATTACGTTTTAATACTGACTTTGCTGCCCCAGACTGATAGCATCAGACCACTATTTTACGCATATAAGCCCCATGGAACTGATTGATTTTATACTACATGTTGATGACCATTTACTCGAGTTCATTACCAATTATGGCGTATGGATTTATGCAATTCTGTTCCTGATTATTTTTGTTGAAACCGGTTTAGTGGTCATGCCCTTTTTACCGGGTGACAGTCTTCTGTTTGCAGCAGGCGCGCTCGCTGCGTCAACAGGTGCCATGGATCCATGGGTTTTGGTGATTTTGCTGTTTATCGCTGCGGTCTTGGGCGACACGCTGAATTACCATATTGGTAAATATATTGGCCCACGTGTCTTTGAAATTGAATCACGCTTCATTAACCGCCAACATTTGGTCAATACGCAAAAATTCTTTGAAAAACACGGTGGTAAAACCATTATTTTTGCCCGCTTTATTCCTTTTGCACGAACCTTCACGCCTTTTGTGGCAGGTGCAGGCAGCATGAACTACAAGTACTTCCTGACTTTTAACATGATTGGTGCGATTTGCTGGGTTGGCTCATTTATCACTTTGGGTTATTTATTTGGCAATATGCCAATCGTGAAAGATAACTTCACCCATCTGATCTTTGGCATTATTATTAGTGTTTTACCAGGTGTAATTGGTTTTATTCGAGCAAAATTAAAGAAATAAACCGATGTGGTGAACGCCTTTAAGCAAAAAAGCGCAAAACCACGGGAAACATACATAAAATCAGCATCAGGGCCGATCCTTTATACAGAAGATCGGCCTTAATTTTTTGAGTCTTACCCGCCAAAATTGTCCGTCCAAATGACATCCAAAACAACGCAACAGGTAGCAAAACCACGCTAAATACAGCGAAAACCAAAATAAAATTTAATGGGCTAGCCCAAGTTTCTATCGGGAAAATACCTGCAGCAAAAAGCAACGCTTTCGGATTTTTTAACGAGGAAATGAATAATTCACGTGGTTGAATTGAAGGATGTTTTTGATTGTACTGATGTAAATGCGTCGATTTCCACAAATGAAAAGCCAACCATAAAACATAGGCAATACTGAGAAAATGCAGTAAGTGAATTAAATTCGGCCACACTGGAGCGCTTAAATGAATAATCAACGCCCATAAGTTAATAGCATAGAAATAGCCCAATAATTCTGCAGGAATCAGCATGCACGTCTTTGCAATGCCTTGTTGATGTGCAGAGCTTGCCATTAGTGCATTGCTAGGTCCCGGCGTCATCATCACCGCAATCATTGCCAATACAAAAAGCCAACTCTCAATCATAAATACCCAGACAATGTTTCAAAGCGCACACCTTAGCCGAAATGAATTTAAAAAAACAAGTACGCGCTAGGTCAGTTTTATCCTTGTACAAGTCAATGCACTCACGCTGAATGTTCAAGACCAGAAGAAGGTATTAAAATTTACGAATGATATTTAATTTAATTTTTTCATAGTTTTAAATATTTTATTGGCTCTAAATAGTGCAGTTTATTTGACTCAAAAAAAATGCCAGTAGACGCGTCGCTTACTGACAAATTTTATTACACTTTTCTCATAGCCCAGGCCTGAGCCCCTGCTCATGATCCGTTTATGATTTTGCTGCAGTAGCCGAATTTGTGCGAACAATAATCGGACAACCCTTAAATTTTGCTGCCTGTACAATCGCTTCTTGCTCACCTAGAACGCGTGAAAGTTCGGTACGTTTGGTATTTGAAGATTGTCCCATATTGACCGAAATACTCGGACCAATGCCCCAACCTCCACGGCTGCCCCAGCCACCACCAAGGCCTACACCCACACCAACGCCTGTACGCTTCGGTGTTTCTACACCATTTTGAATATAGTCGTGGATTCGGTTGTATTCGCTTTGCAATTGTTGGCAACTCAAAGACTGATACTGTGTAGGTGAAACATAGCTTGGTTTTGGCGTACTTGCACATGCACCCAATACAACAGCAGTGAAAGCAACTAGACCACATTTAAGTGCATTCATACTTTTCTCGATACTACTTTTGCTCAATTTCATTGAACAATGATTGATAGGCTTGCGTCAATTTATGATCTGCAGCCAAATGGATTAAAGGTTGATTTTTATGATGAGATTCTTTCATCAGCACTGAAGGCGGTAACATGCTGTCCAATACAGGAAGACCTTCATCTTTGAGTTGTTGTACAACTTCGCGCGGCAACTTCGCCTGTGCCTGAAATTGATTGACCACAATGCCTTCAATTTCCAAATGATCATTATGATCATCCTGCGTTTCTAACACATTTTCGATCAGGGTCTGTAAGGCACGTTTTGAAAACACATCGCAGTCAAATGGAATCAGCACGCGATCTGCCGCAATCAACGCAGATAAGGTAAAAAAGTTAAAGGCCGGCGGTGTATCAATAAACACTCGATCATATTGACCGCTCATCTGCTGCAAAGCATCGCGGAGTTTGTAAATTTTATGCTTAGATTCTAAGGCATGTGCCAACGCGCCTAAATTTGGACTGGCAGGAATCACATCTAAGCGTGGATAAGGTGATGCATGCACATAGCTTTCCAAACCTTTGGCACGACCTTTCAAAATCGAACCGATGGCATTTCCCAACAAACCTTTACTTTGTTGTGTCCCCAAGACTTCTTCAAAATAATTTTCAATATTGGGTTCAAGTGCAGGCTTATCTGCCGAATACGTCGCATCATCCCCCAACAAATATTGACTTGAATTGGCTTGAGGGTCGAGGTCAATCACCAAAGTTTTTAAACCTTGGTGCGCGCTTATCGCCGCTAAATTGACCGTAATACTCGATTTCCCCACACCACCTTTTTGGTTAAATACCACACGCGTACGCATTCAAAACCCTCTAATCTTTGTTTTTCTACTCAAGCCTTGAAATCGGCCATGTGGATAAGCCATTTATCCAAAAACTGGTTTGATTATAACCAATGTAATGATGAAAATAAGTGCAATAGCTGCAATAAATAAGCCCGCACGGCGCTGAACCAATAAAATACTGTCATCTTTTTTATACGCTTTAGATAAAGAAGACAGCAGCACCAAAAACAGCACAACTTTGGCATAGAACCATGGCTGCACATCAAAGTTCTTCATAAACAATAAGATAATTCCAGTCACGGCAATTAATGTCATTGAGCCATGTTGCAAAGCAACAAAAAACTTCCGCCCTGCCGGATTGGGTAAATTGCCCTGCGTCCCTTTAAACAACGTAAAAGCACGAATGAAAATGGCAGCACAGCCTAAAGCCACACCACACATATGAATGATTTTAATGATTAATTGCGTTTCCATGGCTCACCTTAAGATGACTTAGGTGCATGCGCACATTCAGGGCTAGTGGTGTCTTGACCTTTCCATTCTTCGGGCAAAAACGCATGAATGGCCAAGGCATGAATTTGCCCCGGACTAAGTAAATCACCGGCTGCGGCATAGACTTTTTGATGACGTTGCACCAAACGCAAACCTGCAAATGCCTCACTCACGATCACTGCTTTAAAATGCGACTCTTTACCTGGGAAATAACCTCCATGACCTGCGGACTCATTCACCACTTCAAGATGTGTAGGCGCTAATGTCTGTAGACGCTCAATTAATTGCTGTTCTAAACTCAAAACGGCTCTCCCAAATTCAAAAAAAGGTTCAACTGGTCTTAGTATAGCCTGTATTTGTTCAAGTTCTTGTGTCGCAAAGTTGCTGAAACCATCTGAATTGCATGATTTCATCAAAATGGAAGCCTTCGACCTGCAAAAATCTTCCAATTTTCAAACAAATTGTTTTTATTTTATGCAAACGATGCACAGTTTTTCATAAAGTTATTGACCTGAAAAATCCTTAATGTATTATACGTGGCTATGCGGGAATAGCTCAGTTGGTAGAGCATAACCTTGCCAAGGTTGGGGTCGGGAGTTCGAGTCTCCTTTCCCGCTCAAAATTTTTTCATTCGGTTTTTTATTTAAAAAATTGGATAGACTCCGCGGGAATAGCTCAGTTGGTAGAGCATAACCTTGCCAAGGTTGGGGTCGGGAGTTCGAGTCTCCTTTCCCGCTCCAAATTTTTTTCGATTCAGTTTTTTAGTAAAAAAACAGGATAGACTCCGCGGGAATAGCTCAGTTGGTAGAGCATAACCTTGCCAAGGTTGGGGTCGCGAGTTCGAGTCTCGTTTCCCGCTCCAAATTCAAAAAGCCCTGATCGAAAGATTAGGGCTTTTTTCATGTTGATTTTATTATGTTTTTTGAAAACCCTCTTTTCTTTTTTATTCGATTCAATAAAAAATATTCTTAATGTAATTTGTATTTTGTGACCAAGATGTGACCATGGCGTGCCCACGACAATAAAAATGGTCTCAATTGACCTTAAATATCCTCAATCGATCACCACTTTCAGAGCTTTTTTGAAGGCAAAAAATTATCCTATTCTCTTCCAAACAAGGTGTTTTTTACCAAATGATCAAGAATTTGTGACCATTTCACTTTTTGATGTGACCAATTGTGACCAATTGTGACCAAACTAACTATTATCATTTTGATTATTATCAATTTTCTTGAAAATCAATAAATCGCCCACTTCTACATCTAATGCAATACAAATTTTATCAATTGTCTCAAAATCAATCCGCACAGATTCATCATTATAAAGTTTATGTAAAGTAGATTTATTAATTCCAGTACTTCTCACCAAATCAGCAACCTTAAGTTTCCTTTCTGCTAATAAAACTGCCAAGTTTGAAATAATCATAAAATTTCCTAGTTAAATCATAAAAAGTACTTGCAACAACATAAAAATATGATAATTTATGTCTTAGGAATAATTTTTCCTAGTTACCTAGTAAAAAATATGAGGCTCTATTATGTCATATACCTATCTCACAGCCCAGCAACTGGCTGAAAAAATCCAGTACGACGCTCGTACCATTCGCAACCAGCTGAAGGACAGTGTCTTTATTGAAGGTGTTCACTACATCCGTCCTTTTGGTGGTCGCAAAATTCTTTTTGTTTGGGAACGTATTGAAACTGAAATGCTTAAATTCACTGGTTTAAGCATGGATGCCTTGCAATAAAGCTTAGGAGGTTTAACTGATGGCTACCATCCGGGAACGAAGTGGCAAACTGATTGCCGACTTTCGCTACATGGGCATTCGTTGCAGAGAAACAACCAATCTTGAAGACAATGCCTATAACCGTCGCATTTTGAAAAAACGTCTCGAGCAGCTTGAGGCAGAAATCACACTGGGAACTTTTGAATACGAAAAGTACTTTCCAAAAAGTAAACGTGTCGATGAATTTAAGGAAAAAAGAAGTCAGCAAATCGCTGTACAAACTAAGGTTCCTCTTTTTAAAGAGTTTACTGAAGTGTGGTTTAAACAAAAACAAGTTGAATGGAGAACTTCTTATCAACAAAAGATTTCAATTATTATTAAAAATTATTTGATTCCTGCTTTTGGTAATCAGGTTCTCTCGAAAATCAAGAAGTCAGACTTGCTGAACTTCCGTGCTTCCCTCGCCAAAGTGACACACGGAAAAGATCAAACAAGTCTGAAAGCATCGCGGATTAATCAAATCATGACGCCTTTACGTATGATACTCAATGATGCGGCTGAACGATACGAGTTTGAGTCGCCTTATAAAAATATTAACAATCTGAAGGAAAGCAAGATTGAAGTCACACCTTTTTCTCTGGAAGAGGTGCATAAAATTCTTACCACGGTGCGTGAAGACTTCCGCCCCTATTACACCATTCGCTTTTTTACGGGTATGCGTACCAGTGAAATCGATGGTCTGCAATGGAAAAATATCGACTTACAGCGTCGTGAAATCCATATCAGAGAAGCGTTAGTGAATGGTGTTCTTGGTGGAACCAAAACTTATGGCTCTGACCGCACGATCCAGATGAATGACCGGGTTTACCAAGCTTTTCTGCAACAGAAAAGCTTAAATAATGGTAAATCAGAGTTTGTATTCTGTAATCGTGACGGTGGACCTCTCGATTATCGTCTGGTGAATAAACGTGTCTGGCATCCGATCTTGCGCTTTCTAGGATTGAAGTCTAGAAGAGCCTATCAAACACGTCATACAGCAGCAACTCTCTGGCTGTCGGCAGGAGAAAATCCGGAATGGATCGCACGTCAATTGGGACATTCAACGACTGAAATGCTATTCCGGGTCTATAGCCGTTACATCCCCAATGTTACGCGCCGCGATGGCAGTGCATTTGAAGCCATGCTGGAAAAGCTAAATACAGAGGAGCTTGCACATGAATAGTAAAGCTTTCTTTGGTGGTGTGGTCGTCAGCCCTGAAGCAGATATAGTCGCTCGTGAATTAATCCATGAGCTACACATTCCCAAACTGCATAATCTGGCCTTTTTGCTGGAAATCAATAAATGCTTCGATGATCACCAAGCATTGAGACTCTGGTTACAGCGAATGCTGGATGAAGGGGAAGCCCATTACGATGACCTGGCCCAACAGGCTCGTCTCCGGTTAATGAGCTTAGCTTCCTGATCAAATAAATAACAAGGTCATCTAATTGATGACCTTAGCTCTCTATACCTATAAGAAAGGTGGACACATGCATAAAGATATTTCAATTTGGATGCCACTCTATATTGGCGACTTACAGGCGAAATTTGCACGAATGACAGCAGAACAAATTGGTGCAGCACTGCTGTTAATGATGGATTTCTGGAAAAATGGTGCTATTCCTCATGACCTAGCGACAGTATGTAGCATCACAAAATTATCGCAACATACCAAGGCTAAAACTTTGTTGAATACGCTGTTGGCCCTGGAATTGTTTGAAATCGAATCTGAGCAGATTCATTCAAGTTTTTTAACCAGTTTAAAAAGCCAGGCATTGCAAAATCAGCAAATGAAATCTGATAAAGCTAAAAATGCAGCTCAAGCACGTTGGGGGAAATCCGCAAGCAATGCTCAAGCATCAGCCAAGCAACGGAAAGTAAATGCTCAAGCAAATCATAAGCATAGCCCGAGTATTACTCAAGTCATGCTTGAACCATGCCCTTCATCTTCATCTTCATCTTCATCTTCATCTTCATCTTCATCTTCATCTTCATCTTCATCTTCATCTTCAAATTTTGAAGAAAAAAATGAGAGTTTTTTAGAAAATTCAAAATGGATTTAGGAGAATAATCATGAATACCATGCTTAAAACGCTCCAGTTTCGCGCAGAAACAACAGAAACACTCTGCCCTACCCATCACACATACCCCTGATGGAAATTGCCGGTCATAGGCTCTGTAAATTATGTGCGAAAGAAACCGTCCATCACTCACATGCAACCTATGCAGATGAGCTGCAACAGCGATTTCTACAACAGAAAATCAAAAACTCAGGGCTCAACAAACGCTACCTGGATCGTGGCTTCAAGAATTATGTAGTTGCATGTCCTGCACAAGACAATGCCATCAAACTATGTCAGGCTTTTGCACAGCAGATTATTTCTGACAATTATCCAAACCTGCTGCTCATTGGTACACCGGGTACAGGAAAGACTCATCTGAGTGCGTCAATCATTCGCAACATTCTGCATAACAGCACAAAATCTGCACGCTACTATACCAGTGCAGAAATTGCTCAAAAAATGATGGACACCTGGTCAGATGCTTCACGCTCTGAAAAGGAAGTTATCAAACATTTCTCCAGTTTTGATTTATTGGTGATTGATGAATATGGCTTACATGACCGACATGAGAAACGTCTGGAGATGGTACATAAAGTTCTGTATAGCCGTTATGACAATATGAAGTCCACACTGCTAATTTCCAATTTCACACTTCAGAATATACAGCGGGATTTAGGTGTCCGATTATGGTCGCGGTTGCATGAAAACAATTTGATTGTAGTGCCATGTTATTGGGAGGATAATCGGATAATCGGATAATCGGATAATCGGATAATCGGATAATCGGATAATCGGATAAGAGTAAAGTCTAATTAAGCCAATTATCTTACTAAGATAATTGGCTTTTCAGTTAGTAATGTTACCAAAGTAATGGCCTTTAGCATGTGGAAAAAAATTCCAGAAGAGGGTGTGAAGTCCTCTCATTTTTAAGTTGAAGCTCACAGGGTCGCTTGCTAAGTTGCATTTATTAAAATTTATACCAACTGGCTAAACTATTAAAATAAAGCGCAAGTGATTCAACGACATAATTTGACGTATACCATGATTTTTTTTTGAAAACTAAGACGTCCAGATGTATTATCAAAACATAATCGTGGATTTATGTAGAAGATGGTTTATTTAGACTTTGCTGCTTCGACCCCGTTGCTCCCTTCTGTTAAAACAGAATTGTTTCGTTCTTTTCAAGAAGATTACTCAAATCCTTCTTCTGTTCATCAAATGGGCCAATCTTCTGCTGATAAAATAGAAATTGCCCGTGGAAAAATTGCGGAGTCAATTGGAGCATATAAAAGAAATAGTTTTTACGAGTGGAGCATCTGAGTCAAATAATTTAGCAATTAAAGGTTATCTACTCGCTAACACAAAAAAAGGCAAGCATATTATAACAAGCACTATCGAACATAAATGTGTCTTATCTATTTGTAATTTTTTAAAAAAAGAATTTGATTATGAAATCACTTATATTGCACCACAAGTAAATGGCATTGTAAAAGCACAAGATATTATTTCACATATGCGTGAAGATACAGTACTTGTTAGCATTATGCATGTAAATAATGAACTAGGATCTATTCAACCTATCAAAGAAATTGGCGATGCTTGCTTCAAAAAAAATATCAAATTTCATGTTGATGCCGCGCAATCTTATCTAAAAGTAAAATTGATGTGGATGAATTAAATATTGATTTTCTTTCCCTTTCTGCACATAAAATTTTTGGCCCTAAAGGTATTGGAGCTTTATACATCAGAGAGGCTTTGTTGCATAAATATGTAAGCATCTGATTTAAATAAATTTAATTTTGGATCAAAAAATAATCAAAACTTTTAAAATCATATAGTTATGAAATCTTTGTGCAACAAAGCCCTTTAACAGTAATACTTCTAAGTAATGAAGAATAAAGAAATTGAATACGACATTCCCTGTCGTATGACTTACGCCAGTCGCGTATAACCTCGTGCTAAACCACAAGGTTATACGCTCCAATGGATAAATAACTCAAAGCACAGGGATGATCCACATCCCTGTACTTTGTATGTGACTCGAAAGCCACCCTTAATATGATATTAACCGATGATGATTTGACCGTTTGCCAATAACTGCTCCAAAGTTAAACCCGCTTGATTTTCAAGCACCAGTAATTCTGTCGAATGATAGGCGGTTGCCGAACCATCACGATCTACCGACACTACGACATTATCGCCATCCTCAGTTACAGAGATATAGTCTGCGATATTTGAGTGATCCTCTAGCAATCCGGTAAAGAAGTCTGCGCTAAACTCAATTTTGTCAGCTTCGCTATCCGTAGCAGTGTCACCAAAATGGAAATCTTTCCATGTATCGGTAGCATTGCCAGCAGTCGCATCGGCAGCATTTAAGACCACATAGATCGCTGTGTCTGAACCCAAACCACCTATCAAGGTATCGTTACCTGAACCACCATTGAGGATGTCACTTCCTGCACCGCCATTTAGGCTGTCATTCTCGAAACCGCTTATCAGCAGATCATCATCGAACGAATCGGCAACGAAGCTTTCGGCAGATGCACTCCTGCCGGCGATACCCGAGGTGCCGTAATCGAACTCGCCGATGGTGTAGGTGTTGGTCGAGCCCTTCACCTCCAGTCCATCCACCAGGAAGTTGCCTTTGTCCGCCTTCATGACCAGGTAGCGGAAGTCACCGTCGATGCCATTGAGGTCGAAAGGCAGCCGGGTGGTGCCACCAGAACCCGATCCTCTCAACGATCTGTAGGCAACCAACACCCCGGCAGCGTCATAGGCATACCACAGCGCGGTTTCTCCAGCGGTGAAGTTGGTGAAGGTTAGGCGTGCGGACTGCACGTCATAACCGATATCGATCACTAGGCTTTCGGTGCCGGAGATACGGACATCGGTACCGCCGGTCACACCGATGCCATTGCCACGCTCACCTGCCCAACCATTCGTCTGATTCCTGGCGTCCACACCCGTCGATGCCGCCAACGCCGCATCCAACGCTGCGCCCACGATCAGCCCTTGGGCCGGGCTGCCATTGGTAAAGAGCGTGGTCGCATTGGTCGTGTAGCCCGCCACCTCGAAACCGGCATTGGTCCACTCAGTCACGCTTGCAGTCCCGTCTGCCGCAAGTGTCGTGGCCCCCGCGCTCACGGTACCGCTGAGCACGTTGGACTGCGCCCCGTTCGGATCGGTCAACTGGATCTGCACGGTCCGCTCGCCACCCGCCGCGCCCGGCTGGAACATCACCGAGCGGATGGCATCCTCGAAGTCGGCCAGCGAGGCCGGGCCGGTCAGAGTCAGCACCTTGTTGCCGTCGACGGTGGTTTCGCTGGCAGTGATGCCCAGCGGCAGCACCGTGATCAGCTTGTCGCCGGTCTGGGTGCCCAGCAGAGTGATGGCGGCGGACTGGACCTGGCCGTTGTCCCAATCGCTGATGCTGAAGGTTCCACCGGTGGTGACCTTCACATAACCGGAAATCAGGTCCTGGCCCGAGCCATTGGGATTGACCACGGTCACCGTGTTCCCGCCGGGCACGAAATCCGGTACGCCCATCCCGGGGTTGGTCAACCCTTGCGGGAAGATCGTTGCGAAATTCGTGCCGTTTCGGGTACCGATGAAGATTTCCTCCAACTCGGTGGAGTTCATGTTGCGGGTGGCATAGAAGCGCACGCCGTCCTCGGTCATGATGATCTGGAAACGCGGCAGGCCGTTGCTATTGGCAGTCCAGGGATTGCCTACACCCAGCCAGGTGCCATCGGCAAAACGCAGCGTGACGACATGCTGCCCCGTGCTGGTGGTGGTTTCGTTTTCCAGCTGGAAGATGGTCGTGGAACCCGTTCCGTTACTGAAAATATCCTGGCCGTTGACCAACAGGCTGAAGGTGTTGTCCACCCGATCGAGGTTAATCACCGCGCGCACCGTGGACGGGTCCACACCAGTGCCGACGTTGAAGGTCATGGTGTTGGTGCTGGCATTGTTGTCGCCTGCCGTGCCAACCGAGGAGAACCGGCCATCGCCCAGATTGCCGCCGCTCACCGGCGGCTGCTCGCTGGCGGTATCGATCGCAATCGTCGGTGCGTCATTGCTGCCGTTGACGGTGATGTTGAGGTTGGCGGTGTTGGTGTTGCCCGCCGCATCCCGCACCGTGTAGGTGATCACCTCGACAGGATGATCGTTATTGTTGAGCGCCTGGGTGACCTGGCGGCCGTTGTCCAGGGTGTAGGTGTAAGCACCGTTCGTGCCGATGGTGATGGTGCCGTAGGTGGTGGTGATCGACCCACCCGGCGCTGCGGTGTACTCGACACCGCCCACGGTGACCTTGAACCCGGTCACCGTGCCGGCTGCACTGCCGTCGTTGCTGAGCACGTTGCCGCTGGCCGAGCCAACGCCCGGCACGGTGTTGCTGGTTTCGGTGACCGAACCGCTGTCATCGGCGGCGCTCGGCGGCCGGGTATCGATCACCACATTGTCGCTGTTGCCACTACCGGCGTTGCCGGCGTTGTCGTAGTAGCTGCCGTTGCCCACGGTCACGGTGGTGCTGCCCTCGTAGTTGGCATTCGGAGTGAGGGTGCCACTCCAGGTCAGGCCGCCGTTGCTGCTGGTCAGGTTGCCGATGCTGACATTGGCAGGGTTGCCCAACAATGCACGGACTTCCGCCGCCGTCAGCGGCTGGCCCGAAGCGTTGTGCGGCACTTCGCTGAAGGTCAGGGTCACCGTGGTGGTTTCACCGGCGATCAGATCGCCATCCGCAATTTCGACAGTGACCATCGGAGCCTGGGTATCCACACGCACACTGTCGCTGTCGCCGCCACCGACATTACCGGCACGGTCGTGGTAGCCGCCCGCATCGATGCTGATCGTGAGCGTTTCATCCGCCATGCCCGACGTCGGGGTGACGGTGCCGGTCCAGGTGTGACCGCCATCGCTGGTGGTCAGATCACCCACGCTCACGCCCGTCGGCAAGTTCAGCAATGCCTTGACCTGCTCGGCCGTCAGTGCGGTGCCGGTGGCATCGTTGTACGGTACTTCGCTAAACTTGATGCTCAGATCGGTAGTCTGGCCAGCCAGCAGCTTGACCGCGTCGATCTCGACATCCACGGTAGGCGCTGCGGTATCCACGGTCATAGTGAAGTTGCTGGAGACCTCTCCACGCAGGCCGGTGGCATCGTTGTAGGCACGCGCCGTCACCGTGACGGCGCCATCGGCTAGGGAGCCAGTGGTGGTGATCGGTGGGCCCAGACGCTCAGGCGGTACTTCCCAGGTCACCGTACCTGTGGCCTCGGCGAGCGGAGTGCCGTCTGCCGTAGTGCTGATCATAATTGGGTTGGACAGGTTGTGTAGGTACACCAGGATGTGGGTAACTGAATGCCCTTCCTCCAGTGTGATGCTGCCCTTAATTGTGCCCTTGTTGTCGTTGGTCACACCGCCGTTGATCACATCGGCGTTGTGTATGCCTCCAGAAACGGCATCTCCATAGCCCGTCACCATGACCGGTGGCAGATCAAGCAAGTCCTCTGGGTCAATGACAAGGTCATTGCTGATGCCGATATTGCCTGCACTGTCGGTGATGTGAACCTTGAGCTTCGACCTGTCGAACGTTTCCCCGTCCGCTAGACCCAGCCCGCTAGAATTCAGATCCACCTTGATCGACAGGTAATCGGTACCGGCAATCCGGTCGCCCACCGTACCCGTACCAACCACGTTGCCGTTATAAGTGACGGTCACAAAGTTACCAGTATTGGCGCCTTGTTGATCACCGAACGGACCAGCGTATTCCGATACCAGTGCCGTGACTTCGTTCTGACCTTCGACGTAATCCACGCTGGTGGCTTCCGGCGCGACGGTATCGGTGACGAAGGTGTATTTCTGCGAGGCCTCGCTGGCCTTGCCAGTCACTGGGTCGACCGCCTTCACCTGTAGGTAGATGTTGTCGTTGCGAAGGTGGCCAGCGGCCCAGATGGTTTGTAGCACGTCGTGGAACTGATCCGCACTGATGGTCCATGCGCCAGTGTTCGGGTCCACCGTTACGGTCACGTCAGCACCATTAGGGAAGCCAGGCACGCCCTGTATCTCATCTGAAGTGGTGAACTTGTTGGCGTACAGACGCAAGGTGACCTCACCATTCTCATTGACCAGCGCCGGATCCACCGTGCCAGTGATGTCCCCAAGCACGTCATTGCTGTAGTTCACGGTATTGGCGGCGGTGGTGATGATCTGGCTCTGCGACATACCACCGACGGTGTATTCCACCACGATGTCGGTGTTGTTGCTGTACGGCTCCAGGGTGTAGCTGCCATCGGCGTGGATGGTGATTTCACCGGCTGCCACGCGAATGGCCTCGCCGATCGCAACCGGCGCGCCGTTGACGGTGACGCTGCCGGAGTCGATCGTCTGGCCAGCGGCCACGCCATCAAGCTGGCCGTCATCGATGTAGCTGTTGCCGACCGAACCGATGTTTTTCAGCAGTACGGTGGTGACCTCCACCTGCGCATCGTGGGTGGAAACCTGGACCTGATAGTTCTTGCCGTCTGCGCCCGTAACGGTGAAGTAGTCCATCAACGGACCTGCCGAAGCGGTCAACTCGGCTTCGATACCCGTGTTGAGCTGGTAGCTCCAGTGGCCGTTTGCATCGATACTGAACACGCCGTGTTCGCCAGCTTCATTGCTGACAGGCGTGAAGCCCTGCGGCTGGTGCCAATCGCCCAGCACCTGCCCAGCAATGGTGGTGGCAGGCGTTGGTGCGCCGGGGACGACCGTGGTGCTCTGCACGCTGTCGATGTTGTCGCCATAACCAGTGATGACCGGCGGTGGCGGCGCAGCGACGGTGTAGGTGTGGCTGGTGTTCGCGCTGTTGCCAGCGGCATCGCTGACGGTGGCGCTGGCGCTGCCGTCCTTCAACAAAGCAGCTTGTGCTTGGGTGACCGGAGCCGTCCAGGTGCCGCCTGCAGCGACCGTGCCGGTGACGACGATCGGGCTGCCATCCACATCGTTGAAGATCACGGTGACGGTAGTGCCTTCGGCCACGCCAGTGACCGTACCGGCGACGGTGATGCCGCTGCCAGTCTTCTCGCCCCACTGCACGATGTCATCGCCGCTCGCCACCGTGGTGATGGTGATGGTCGGCGCGGTCAGGTCGAGGGTGGCCCCCTCGCTGTCATTGGCCGGGTTACCCGCCTTGTCGGTGACTTCGGCCAACACGGTGATCGGGCCATCGGCCAGACCGGTGAGGTCGGCGGTGGTGCTGTAACTACCATCGGTACCGACGGTGGCGGTGACCACGACGGTGGCGGTGACCACGACGGTGGCACCGTTCCCATCGGTCACGGTCACGGTGACGGTCTGATCCGCCTCGACACCGGTGGTGGTGCCGCTGAGGGTGATGTTGGTCGCCTCATCGCGCGACAGGTTGCCGTCGCCGATTGCAGCCTGGTCGATGGTCGGCGCAGTGGTATCGACGGTCACGCTGTCGCTGTTGCCTGTACCGGCATTGCCCGCCTGGTCGTAGTAGCTGTTGGCCGGCACCGTTACCGTCAGGTCAGTCGCATTGACAACGCTGTCGGCGGTGAGAGTGCCGGTCCAGGTCAGGCCGCCATTGCTGGTGGTCAGATCACCCACGCTCACGCCCGCCGGCAAGTTCAGCAGAGCCTTGACCTGCTCGGATGTCAACGCGACGCCCGTGGCACTGTGCGGCACTTCGCTGAAGACGATGGTCAGGTCGCTGCTGGGATCGGCGATGTTCAACACCGCGTCGGTGATAGTCACCGTCACGCCTGGCTGCACGGTATCGACCGTGACCGCATGGTTGTCCGAGGCTACGTTGCCGGCCTCGTCGCTTACCGTTGCCGTGACCGTCAACGGGCCATCGGCCAGGTCACCCACGTTGTCCGCAGGCACCGTCACGGTCCAGTTGCCATCAGTACCCACCGTTGCGTAATGGATCTTGCCGCCCACGACCACCTCCACCGGCTGGTTTGCTTCCACGCCCGTGGTCGTGCCGGTGATGGTCAGACTCTCGTCCGATTCCAGCGCGTTGATCACATCGTCAACGGCCAGCGGGCCGGTGATGGTGATCGTGGCTTCAATGTCCACCGAGTAGGTGCGGTTGGTATCGGCCGTGCCCGCATTGCCAGCGTCATCATGAGTGGTGACGCTGGCGGAGATGGACGTACCAGCCGCCAGATCAGCCCCCGGCACATTGATGCTGAAGCGCAGCGTGCCTTCGTCGTCGTAGACCTCGCCGGTGAAGGTTTTGCCATTGACGGTCAGGGTGACGATATCCTCCACCTTCGCATCGCCCCCCACCGTACCCGTCACCGGCACGTTGTCGCGCTCGGATTCGGACTTATTGATTACGTTGTCCGCTGTAACCGCATCAATGCTAAGCGTCGCTGTCGGTGCTGTGGTGTCAACGCTATAGACTTTATCAGCTGTCACTGTCGCAGGGTTGCCTGCGACATCATGCACCACCACACTGCCTGCGATTGATTTGTCACCATCAGCCAACAAATCACTACCTGCTACAGCAACACTCCAAATACCGTCTGCTTGAACATTAGCCGTGTATGTTTTCTCGTTGATGGTCAGAGTGACGATATCGCCCTCAGTAAATTCACCGGTCACGTTACCAGTCAACGTCACAGTTTTTCCTGCTTCCGCAGCATTCACAACGTTGTCCGCTGTAACCGCATCAATGCTAAGCGTCGCTGTCGGTGCTGTGGTGTCAACGCTATAGACTTTATCAGCTGTCACTGTCGCAGGGTTGCCTGCGACATCATGCACCACCACACTGCCTGC
>NZ_VPAM01000034.1:0-42818 GCF_013419215.1 Acinetobacter sp. YH12096
ATAGCAAGAGTGAACCACCTGATCCCTTCCCGAACTCAGAAGTGAAACCTCTTAGCGCTGATGGTAGTGTGGGGTTACCCATGTGAGAGTAAGTCATCGCCAGCTCATTATTCGAAACACCCCCTGATACGTCAGGGGGTGTTTTTTTATGCAAGGAGAAAAAAGGGAAAAAAATAATAAGAAAAGCAGCAGGATAAAATAGGGAAATGATAAAAATATTGTTAGATTGAGGCTTGAATTATCTAAACATGGATGATTATTAGACAATCAACGCATTCAAAAATCATCAATTAAAGTAATTCTCAGCTTAAAATGCCGGAAAATCTGAATGTAAGTCAGCTAAAACAACAGTTTAAATGTCTAACTATCGACTTAAGTGATGTCTGATGACTTATGATTTAGAAATCTACGACTTAGATCGTAGAGTTGCGATTTTTTTCTATAAAATTTGAGTTTTATTCTGACAATTTTCATATCAAATAATCTATCGTCTGATTGTGATTTAGCTTCTAATAACACATTGATAATTAATCATTATAAAAACTAGACCCGCAGTCCATCGACTTTTTTATGTATAAATATTTCAAAAATATCCGAGTTTTTATGACATTTTATTCCCAAACAACATGGATATATCTGAAAGGTATGGGTCTATACCTTTGTAATTTTGGACAATTTACAGTCAAAAACGGCATTGTAGCGAAAAATAAAACTCACAATTGGAGGTGAGGTTCAATGTCTACAAGCACAATGAATGTGAATAGCGTTGTCGATAACGCTAAGTTCACAAAATCGCATTTTAGCATCATGATGTGGTGTCTAATTCTTATTTTATTTGATGGTTACGACTTAGCGATCAATGGTGTTGCGCTGCCTTTATTGATGAAAGATTGGGGATTAACAGCTGTTCAGGCAGGTATGCTAGCGAGTACAGCACTTGCAGGGATGATGTTTGGTGCCATGATGTTTGGTACTTTGGCTGATAAGATTGGCCGTAAAAAAGTTATCATGATTTGTGTATTTTTATTCAGTACATTCACATTTTTAGGCGGTTTTGCATCAAATCCAACGGAATTTGGCGCGTTACGTTTTATTGCTGGACTTGGCATTGGTGGGGTATTACCGAACCTTGTGGCATTGACATCTGAATATGCACCTAAGCATCTACGCAGTACTTTAGTGACCACTATGTTCAGTGGTTATGCAATGGGTGGCATCATGGCGGCTCTCTTTGGTTCATGGTTTACTGCGGATTATGGCTGGCAAATCATGTTCTTCATTGCGGGTATTCCACTGTTACTGTTGCCATTTGCTTGGAAATTTTTACCTGAATCGCTCACATTTTTGGTTAAGGTGAATCGTCATGATGAAGCACGTCGTATGATTCAAACCATTGCACCTGAACAAACCGTGACTGCAAATACTCAACTGGAACTGACTGAAGTTGCGGTTCCGGGTGGAACGTCTGTTAAAGCGTTGTATAAGCAAGGTCGTGGCGTAAGTACGATGTTGTTTTGGCTGTGTTTCTTTATGTGTCTATTAACGCTTTATGCATTAGGCAGTTGGTTACCAAAACTAATGATGGCCGCAGGTTATTCATTAGGTAGCAGTTTGACCTTCCTATTGGCGATGAATATTGGTGCCGTAATTGGTACGATTGGCGGCGGTATTTTAGCGGACAAATTCCACTTAAAACCGGTGATCATTACATTATGTCTTGCAGGTGCTGTGGCACTATCTTTACTCGGCTTTAATTCACCACAGCCTGTGATCTATCTTTTGGTTGCAGTCGCAGGTGCATCAGCAATTGGTTCTCAAATCTTACTCTATAGCTATGTTGCACAGTACTATCCGTTGTCTGTACGTTCGACAGGTATTGGATGGGCATCTGCAGTCGGTCGTACAGGTGCGATTGTTGGCCCGATTCTGATCGGCTATTTATTATCACAAGAATTGCCACATCAAATTAACTTTATGGCCGTGGGAATTCCAGTAGTCATCGCAGCGATTGCAGTGTTCTTTATTCGCAAAGCGCAAACGGATGAAGAGGTTGCCGCTTTAGAAAATGTGAATAAGACTTCAGTGAAAACACAGCGTTCGTATAGCTAAAACATAGATTTAAAAAGCCCGTCATTTGATGGGCTTTTTTTATGTTGTACTCATATTTTTTTTGATTAATTTAACTTTGAAAAATTTATTAATGATTTGATAAATAATGTAATTAAATATTTTAAACAGCTTTCTAATTTAATGTCATTGTTATATAGAGACTCGATCATCGTGTTTTCAGTGCAAGCATAGATCTGAAAATAGTGATGGTATTCAGGGCAATTAGGTAGCTGAGTTTGAGGCTTGTGGTTTATTTTGTTACTTAAATATAGTGAACTCTGGGCTCAGTCAGCGCATGATAGAGGGCATAGATTTATTCACATTTATCAATAATGTCTCAAGATCATGGAAATATCGTCATGTCCAAAGCCGTACAAGATATAAAAGACTATCCGCTCTATGTTGCAGGTAAAGCATTGACTACCGATCAGTGGTTAGAAGTGGATCAAAAATATACCCAAGACGTATATGCACGCGTTGCACTCGCAGATGCTGCAACCATTGAAAAAGCCATTGATTCAGCGGTTAAATCTAGCGCTGCAATGGCGGCATTGGAACCTTTTCAAAAACAAAAAATCTTACTGCACTGTGTTAAACGTTTTAATGAAATGCGTGCAGAATTGACTGAAATTTTAATTGCGGAAGGTGGAAAACCGTGTAAAGCCGCAGCTGCTGAAGTTGAACGTTTAATTAATACCTTTCAAATTGCTGCCGATGCTGTCACACAGATGGATGATGGTCGCATGATCCCATTGGCGGTTACTGCAGCGGCATCTGGCTATCAAGGCATGGTCAAACATGTGCCGATAGGCCCTGTATCCTTGATCAGCCCGTTTAATTTTCCGATCAATCTGACTGCGCATAAAATTGCACCTGCCATTGCCGCAGGCTGTCCATTTGTTTTGAAGCCTGCAAGTTTGACGCCTATTTCAGCTTTAAAAATTGCGGAAGTTTTGGCAGAAACGGATTTACCTAAAGGTGCTTTTTCAGTTTTACCTTGTCCACGTGAACATGCAGATGTCTTGGTCACAGATGACCGATTTAAACTGCTCAGCTTTACCGGTTCCGATGTTGTCGGCTGGGATATGAAAGCGCGTGCGGGGCGTAAAAAAGTGACTTTGGAACTCGGTGGCAACGCTGCTGTATTGGTTGAGCCTGATACTGAAATTTCAGCGGCATTTATTGAACGCTTAGTCGGTGGGGCGTATAACCATGCAGGGCAGGTGTGTATTAGTGTTCAACGCATCTTGGTGCATGCCGATATCTATGCCGATGTGAAGAAAAAACTCGTGGCGAGAATGAAGCAGCTTAAAGCGGATGATCCACAGTTGGAAAGCACCATGGTCGGTCCAATGATTAAGGAAGCAGAAGCAACACGCGTGCATAAATGGGTCGATAAAGCAGTCAAAAAAGGAGCTAAAGCTTTGGTTCGTGGTGAACATCAGGGGGCTTTGCTCGATCCAATTTTATTAGAAAATGTCGATGAATCACTGGAAGTGTATAAAGATGAAATCTTTGGTCCTGTAGCGATTCTAGAAAAATACAAAAATTTTGAAAAAGGCATCGCCAAAATTAATAGCAGCCGTTTTGGTTTACAAGCGGGCGTCTATACGCAAAATTTGAATAAAATGTTGTATGCGTGGAATCACTTAGATGTCGGTGGAGTGATTATTAATGACATTCCATCTTTCCGTGTTGATAACATGCCATATGGTGGCGTAAAAGATTCTGGCTTAGGTCGTGAAGGGATTCAGTCTGCCATTCGAGATATGCAAGAAGAACGCGTATTGGCGATAAAACTGTAGCAGTTTAAACTTAGGCTTGGTTCAGTATGGATCTGTTCGAAGCCCAGTTTTTGAATCATTTCAAAAAATCTAAAGTGAATAAGAAAAATGAAACGAATTTTATTATTGGTCAGTTTGATGACCGTGAATATGGCTGTCTTTGCCTTTAACGCCACTCAAATGGTGACGGATGCACGCAGTCAAATTGGGAAAACCTTATATTATGATCCTGCGTATACTGCACTGCGTTATCCAATGGGAGATGTCCCTTTAATCAAGGGTGTTTGTACCGACGTGGTAATTCGTGCATTACGACAGCAAGGGATTGATTTACAACAAACCATTCATGAAGATATGAAAGCCAATTTTAAGCAGTATCCACAAAAATGGGGCTTAAAAAGTACTGATAAAAATATTGATCATCGGCGTGTTCCCAATATTCAAACCTGGATGCAACGCCAGGGCTATGTAGTCAAAGATAAGCAGTATTTGGCAGGTGATATTGTCACTTGGGACTTAGGGCGTGGTTTAGTGCATATCGGTGTGGTTTCAGATCGTAAAATGAAAGGTAGCGGGGTTCCGCTGATCATCCATAATATAGGAGAGGGCACACAGGAAGAAGATCTTTTGCATGCCTATCAAATTACCGGACATTATCGAGTGAAATAACTTTAAAAATTTAATTGGAAATAAAATATTCCTAAAAGTTATATTATTAATAACTTAAATTGTATGAAAAATAAGCTGATTAAATGAACATTTAAGCCTAAACACATTATAAAAATGGAATATTTGCCGTAGAAATTACAGAAAAACTTAAAAAAAGTGAGTATTGTTAATTCATACAAAGGGAAAGTTATTTGTGGTGTTTTTAACCAAAATGCGCATGTGATTTTTCTGTTTGCAATTTGGTATAGACGCTCACAAGGTATCTCACCAGATCAAACACCCAGAATTTTATTTTTATGGTTCTTTTTTTGCTCGCGATATAACCATAACAAGCAGCAGTTAAAGATGCCTGAGGTTTAGGTGTTCTATGTCAGATAATCGTGAAATCTGGTCGGCACGATCAGGATTTATCATTGCCGCTATTGGTTCCGCTGTAGGTTTGGGAAACATTTGGCGTTTCCCTTACGTGGCGTATGAAAATGGTGGCGGTGCATTTTTAATTCCCTATTTAATTGCAATTTTTGCAGCGGGTTTGCCTTTATTGTTCTTAGATTATGCAGTGGGGCATAAATTCCGAAAAGCACCGCCAACTGCATATAAAAAACTTATGAACAGTGAGGCATTAGGCTGGTGGCAAGTGATGGTGACACTCATCATCGGGATCTACTATGCCAGCGTATTGTCATGGGCCGGTAGTTACATGTATTACGCCATTGGACAACAATGGGGCTCAGATACGGAAAGCTTTTTCTTTAAAACCTATCTACAAAATGGTGATGGCTTAACATTTGGTTTTGTTCCGACTTTATTTGTTGGTTTAGTCATTGTTTGGGCTGTGGTGATGTTCATTCTCTATGGCGGTGTACGTCGTGGTGTAGAACTTGCCAATAAAATTTTTATGCCGTTATTGATCGTGTTATTTAGCATTTTAGTCATTCAAGCATTGCGTCTACCGGGTGCGGCAGAAGGCTTAAATGCATTCTTTACGCCAAACTGGGAAGCGATGACCGACTATAAAGTATGGTTAGCAGCCTTTGGTCATATCTTCTTCTCGTTATCGATTGGTTTCGGGATCATGTTGACCTATGCGTCTTACTTAAAAGCAAAAACCAACTTAACCGGTTCAGGTGTAGTCGTTGCATTAGCCAACTCATCATTTGAAATCTTAGCGGGTATTGGCGTCTTTGCAGCACTTGGTTTCATGGCACAAAGTTCAGGTGTACCTGTAAAAGAAGTAGTATCTGGTGGTATTGGTTTAGCCTTTATTGCCTTCCCGAAAATCATTTCGAGTATGGGGGCAGGCGGTGATTTGTTTGGCTTCTTGTTCTTTGCTTCGTTGGTGGTTGCAGGGATTACCTCTATGGTGAGTATCTTGCAAGTGCCAATTGCAGCGTTTCAAGACAAATTGGGTTGGTCAAAAAATAAAGCTGTAACGATTGTTGCGGGCGGTTCAGCAATCGTATCTACACTTTTATTCTCTACACAAAGTGCCATTACTTTTGTTGATATCATTGACTACTTTGCCAATAACATTGGGATCGTGGGTGGTGGTTTACTCTCTATTATTTTGGTGTCGTGGTTCCATCGTCCATTGATGAAACAATTACAAGAGCATGCAAATCAATACTCAAGTATCAAGTTGGGTCAAGGTTGGAATTTCTTATTGACCGTGATCACCCCAATTTCATTATTGGTTGCACTTGTATTGACGATTAAGGCTGTCGCAACTGAAGGTTATGGCGGTTATCCTGCAACGACACTTTGGTTGGTGGGTGGTTCGGTATTGGCCTTCTTTGTATTGGGTTCTGTTCTATTAAGCTTGTGTAAAGACAAAGGTCCAGAGGAGAATTAATATGAATACATCTGCAATGATCATGATGATTTTATCAATTGTTTTGCTATGGGGTGGTTTACTTTTAGCGACGATTCATTTGGTGAAAAATCCTGACGAAGCTGAAGATTAAATTTAGAATGACGAAAAAAATGCCCGATGAAATCATCGGGCATTTTTTATGATTGTTTACATCTAAAAAGGTGTTTATTGATTTAGGCCGTTTTTACTATACGGCAATAATAGAAGCCATCGCCATAACCCACTTTCGGGAAAAGTTGACGACCATGGATTTGTTCAACTCCCCAATCTGCTTCAATTTTAATTTCTTGGGCATCGGCATGATTGGCAAAGAACTCAACCATTTGCTGTTCATTTTCAGCTTTTAAAATCGAGCAAGTGATGTAAAGCAGCGTACCGCCAACTTTAAGTTGCTTCCACATGTTTTCCAAAATTTGCTTTTGTAATACTACTGTTTTCGCAATGTCGCCCGATTGACGTAGTAAACGAATGTCAGGATGACGACGCATTACACCGACAGCAGTACATGGCGCATCGAGCACGATACAATCAGCAAGCTCAGGAACAGTGTAAGTGATGGCATCGGCAGTTTGGATTTCGACATGTTTACCATCGAGAACCAAACGATCAAGGTTTTCAACTACACGTTTCAGGCGCTTTTCATCTTGGTCGAGTGCGATGAGTTTCTTCGGTTGGAAGGTCTCTAAAATGTGTGCAGTTTTACCACCGGGCGCAGCACAAGCATCAATCACAAATTTACCATCGAGATTTGGTAAGAGTGTTGCACACAGCTGAGCATGTTCATCCTGTACCGAAAAACCACCTGCTTCAAAGCCCGGCAAACTTGGAATATGTAGACTTTCATCCATCACAATACCGACATTAGAGAGTTCACAACGATGTGCATCGATGCCTTCATCTTCCAGAATATCAAGGTATTCATCACGGCTCACTTGGCGTGTATTGACACGTAAAGTCAGTGGCGCAATTTGTTTAAGCTCATAGCTGAGCTCGTCAAATTGTTCACCCCAGTCTTTTTTCAGACGTTTGGTTAACCAACTTGGTAAATTGGTGGCTTGTTCAAGTACGTCGTAGAACTGTTCTGTTTCACGTGTTGCACGGCGCAAAATTGCGTTGATTAAGCCACTTAGACTTCCCATACCCAATTGTTTTGCAGCTTCCACCGTTTCAGAAATTGCAGCGTGAGCCGCGACACGGGTACACAACAATTGATACAAACCAAGGTATAAACAGGTTTCAACCACTTGGTTATCTACAGGTTTAGACAGTAATGGTAAAGTCAGTTGTTTCAATGCGTACCATTGACGTAAACAACCAAGCACCAATTCATGGAATAACGCACGGTCTTTATCTGACACGATATTCATTTGCTGCGCGAGTACCGATTGCAGCGATTGACCATTTTGGACAGCCAATAACGTCTTCACTACCTGAGCACGTAAATTAAGGTCTCGGGTCGAGGCGTTGGGAGATTGCTTCATTATAAAATTTGTCCAATAGTCAATTTTTGGGTTTGTAAAATTTGTACAGGGTTGAGTGGTTTAGCACCCGGCCATTGCAAAGAAGTCAAAATAATCACGCTGCCATTGGCACAGGCAACGTGTATGCCTTTTTTATCGATGGCAATGATTTCACCTGCTTGAGCATTCGGTGCAGACGCAGCAGAAAGTTCAGAATGCCAAACGCGTAAATTGTTTTGTTCATCTAACTGAATAAATGCTACCGGCCACGGATTAAAGGCACGGATGTTGCGATCGATTTGTACGGCATCGATGGACCAATCAATTTTTGCTTCAGCTTTTGATAGCTTATGTGCATAAACTGTTAATGCTTCGTCTTGAACTTCACGGCTGTCTAAATATTGCTGCAATGTTTGTTCAGTGTCTAAAACGGCAGCAATTGCAGTTGCACCTTGCTCTGCAAGTTTGTCATGCAAAGTTGCAGAGGTATCCGTTGCTTCAATCGGGCAGATGGTTTTATACATCATGTCGCCAGTATCTAGTCCGGCTGCCATTTTCATAATGGTGACACCTGTTTCAATATCACCTGTTGCGATGGCACGTTGAATCGGTGCTGCACCGCGCCAACGTGGCAGCAATGAACCATGAATATTCAGGCAACCATATTTCGGGGTATCTAGCACGACTTGCGGCAAGATCAAACCATAGGCTGCAACCACCATAACATCGGCATTTAAGGCCTTTAATTCCGCTTGTGCGGCTAAACCTTCTTCAGTCGATGATTTGAAATGAAGGGGTTGGTAAACAGGAAGATGGTGCTCTAAAGCCAATTGCTTTACGGCAGAAGCTGTGAGTTTTTGTCCACGTCCAGCTTTGCGGTCAGGTTGAGTGTATACCGCAACAATTTCATGTTGTGTGTTGAGCAATGCAGCTAGTGCTGTTGCGGCAAATTCTGGCGTACCGGCAAAGATGATTTTCAAAATGAATGAACCGAATCTGTGTTGAATATGTGGATTATAGCAAATGATTAATGCGTAATTTAGAACATTAGAAATTGATTTTTGCAACTTTGAAGCTGTCCAAGCTCAATGATTTCATAACCCAAAATCGCAAATTTGCAATTTTTAAATAAATTATATTTATATAAAATTTAAAAATTATTCATGAAAGTTTTGTATTGTGCAGCCATTGATGGCGGTATAGTAGATTTCAGTTAAAAGATTTTTGTCGTCAAATCACTCGTTTTTATTGATAGACCCATCTGCCCAAATCTCAGCTTAAAAAGCCATCTTTAAAAACAATGGCTTGGTGTATGATAGGTTTAAAATTCGACTGATTTTACATCATTGTCAGTATGATTTAGCCAGAGTGAATCTGTAGGATTCATTTCAAGCTCAAACTTTGTTGGAAATATAAAATGCCTGACTATCGTTCAAAAACATCGACACACGGAAGAAATATGGCGGGTGCGCGCGGCTTATGGCGCGCAACTGGTATGAAAGATGAAGACTTTGGTAAACCAATTATTGCCGTCGTGAACTCATTTACTCAATTTGTACCGGGTCACGTTCATCTTAAAGACCTTGGTCAACTCGTGGCGCGTCAAATTGAGCAAGCAGGCGGTGTAGCCAAAGAGTTCAATACCATTGCGGTTGATGACGGTATTGCGATGGGTCATGACGGTATGCTGTATTCATTGCCTTCACGTGACTTGATTGCAGACTCTGTTGAATACATGGTGAGCGCACACTGTGCCGATGCCATGGTATGTATTTCCAACTGTGACAAAATTACTCCAGGGATGTTGATGGCGGCAATGCGTTTGAACATTCCAGTGGTATTTGTCTCTGGTGGTCCAATGGAAGCGGGTAAAGTTAAAATCCGTGGTAACGACAAAGCCATCGACTTAATTGATGCCATGATTGTGGCTGCAGATGACAACTATACCGATGAAGAAGTAGCAGAATACGAACGCTCTGCATGCCCAACTTGTGGTTCATGCTCAGGTATGTTCACCGCAAACTCAATGAACTGCTTAACAGAAGCATTGGGCCTGTCTTTACCGGGTAACGGTTCTACACTGGCAACACATGCAAACCGTAAAAAATTATTCGAACGCGCAGGCTCTTTAATTGTTGAATTGGCTAAACGTCATTATGAACAAGATGATTACAGCGTATTGCCACGTGAAATGGTGACCAAAGCCTCGTATGAAAATGCCATGACTTTAGACATCGCGATGGGTGGTTCAACCAATACCGTTCTACACTTGTTGGCGGCTGCCAATGAAGCGGGTGTTGATTTCACGATGGATGACATTGACCGTTTATCTCGCAAAGTGCCTGTTCTATGTAAAGTTGCACCTGCGAAAAACGACGTACATATGGAAGATGTACACCGTGCTGGCGGTATCATGTCCATTCTCGGTGAATTAGACCGTGCAGGCTTATTGGACACATCTGTAGGTACTGTTCACGAAGCAAGCTTAAAAGATGCTTTAGATAAATGGGACATTATCCGTACTGAAAATGAAGACGTTTACCAATTCTTCCGTTCAGCGCCGGGCGGTGTACCAACGCAAACTGCATTCTCACAAGATCGATATTACCAACGACTAGATGGTGACCGTGAAAATGGCGTGATCCGTAATGCTGAACATGCGTTCTCGAAAGACGGTGGCTTAGCTGTGCTTTACGGCAACATTGCGCTCGATGGTTGTATCGTAAAAACTGCGGGTGTAGATGATTCAATCTTGAAATTCAACGGTACTGCACGTGTGTTTGAAAGCCAAGATTCAGCAGTAGAGGCGATCTTGGGCAATGAAATCAAAGCCGGTGATGTGGTTGTGATTCGCTATGAAGGCCCACGTGGTGGTCCGGGTATGCAAGAAATGTTGTACCCAACCAGCTACTTAAAATCGAAAGGTCTAGGCAAAGAATGTGCATTATTGACTGACGGTCGTTTCTCGGGCGGTTCGTCAGGCCTGTCTATTGGTCACGTTTCACCTGAAGCAGCAGAAGGTGGTGCAATTGGTTTGGTGGAAGATGGCGATTTAATCGAAATTGATATTCCAAACCGTACCATCAACCTTGCTGTTGATGAAGCAACCATGGCCGCTCGCCGTGCAGCGCAAGAAGCCAAAGGTTGGCATCCAGTTGAAGAGCGTCCACGCAAAATTTCGAAAGCATTGAAAGCGTATGCAATGCATACCACGAGTGCGGCGAAAGGCGCAGTACGTGAAATCTAAACTTTAGATGTTTAATTAAAAAGCACTCCACATGGGGTGCTTTTTTAATTTACATCTACATAACTTGCATTGGATACGAGGAAATGTCATCCGCAACTGTCTGAGGCAAACGGTAATTTAAAAGTGAATGTTTCTGAGATCATTTTTTTAGTTGCAAACAGTTGCCGAGTTTTGCGGATGACAAATGGTTTTGGTTACTTTTGCCGAAACAAAAGTAACATACGAGCTCCGAAAATTAGCTTTTATAGAGGTAAGACTCCGCTGTAATCAGCTTTTAAATGAAATAATGGGACAATAATTCTAAGTTATAGATTTCTTAATCTGATTAAAAATAATGTTTCTTGAAGCAAATAAATAAAATTTAATAATTAGTGGATGTCATTAAAATTCTAAAAAGACAGCCTCGAATAGTAGCTATAATTTATATGGCTTTGTGTAGGCAATCCCTTACTTTTGAAAGATCAAAAGTAACAAAAATCTTTTGTTCTCCTGATATGGCATCCCTGCCATACAGGAAAACAGCGACATCCATGTCGTTTTGTCATGTGATTGAATGGTATTGCATGCGCTAAAAATCTTTTTTGTTGAGATGTAATTTCTTTTACATGCCGAGCGCTTTCTATACAATAAATTTAAAAGAACCCGCCAAAGCTGAAGCCAAAATCAGCCATCGCCAAGGAACAACAATGAGTAAAAATAATATCCGCGAACATTCTGCTCCTGTTTATGAAGGCATAGAGAATGCGCCTGCACGTTCCATGATGCGTGCCACGGGCTTCCAAGATGCAGACTTTAAACGCCCATTTATTGGTATTGCTTCGACTTGGGCCAATGTCACGCCGTGTAATATGCATATTGATGGCTTGGCGCGTGAAGCTGAAAGTGGGGTGAATGCTGCAGGCGGGAAAGGCATTATTTTCAATACCATCACCATTTCTGACGGCATTTCCAACGGTACAGAAGGCATGAAGTATTCATTGCTATCGCGGGAAATCATTGCCGATTCCATTGAAGCTGTGTTGGGCTGTCAGGCCTATGATGGCGTAATTGCCATAGGCGGCTGCGACAAGAATATGCCAGGCTGTATCATGGGTTTGGCGCGATTAAACCGTCCGAGCCTGTTTATTTATGGTGGCACCATCAAACCCGGAGCAGGGCATACCGATATGATTTCGGTATTTGAAGCAGTCGGTCAGCACGCCAAAGGCGAAATCAATGAAATTCAAGTGAAGCAGATTGAAGAAGTCGCGCTGCCGGGGCCGGGTTCGTGCGGCGGTATGTATACGGCCAATTCGATGGCTTCAGCGATTGAAGCCTTAGGCATGAGCTTGCCAGGTTCATCGGCGCAGGAAGCAGTTTCAGCAGATAAAATTGAAGATTGCCAACGCGCAGGTGAAGCCGTGATGAACCTGCTGCGTCTCGATATTAAGCCGCGCGACATTATGACCAAAGCCGCTTTTGAAAACTCGATTAAAGTGCTGATTGCTTTAGGCGGTTCAACCAATGGCGTACTGCATTTGATTGCCATGGCGCATACCGCAGGCGTGGAACTGTCTTTGGATGATTTTGTGCGTATTGGCAAAGATATTCCTGTGGTGGCCGATGTGCGCCCATCGGGTAAATATTTAATGTCGGAACTGATTGCCATTGGCGGCATTCAGCCGCTCATGAAACGCATGCTGGATGCCGGCATGCTCGACGGTTCTTGCCTCACCGTTACGGGCAAAACTTTGGCGGAAAACTTAGCCGATGTAGAGGATTATCCTGAAGGACAGCAAATTATTTTGCCGTTTGATGCGCCAATTAAAAAGGATTCACATTTGGTGGTACTCAAAGGAAATTTGTCGCCGACGGGTGCAGTGGCTAAAATTACCGGTAAAGAAGGGCTGTATTTTGAGGGGCCTGCGCGAGTATTTGAGGGTGAGCAGGGTGCCATGCGCGGTATTTTAGATGGCGAAGTACAAGAAGGTGAAGTGGTGGTGATCCGCGGTGTTGGGCCAAAAGGCGGGCCGGGTATGCCGGAAATGTTAAAACCGACTTCAGCGATTATTGGTAAAGGTCTAGGCCAATCTGTTGCACTGTTGACTGATGGGCGTTTCTCGGGCGGCAGCCATGGTTTTGTGATTGGGCATGTGACACCAGAAGCCTATGAAGGAGGCCCAATTGGCTTGGTTAAAAACGGCGATAAAATTTCAATTAACGCTGAAACCCGTGAAATGACTTGGCATGTGGCTGAGGATGAAATTGCTGCACGTCGCGCGGCCTGGGTCAAACCGAAACCAAACTATACCCACGGCGCTTTGGCTAAATTTGCCAAGTTGACCTCTGGTGCGGAAAAAGGTGCGGTGACTGACCTAAATCTAGACGTCTAATCCATTGTTAAACATTGAACATTCAGCCCTGACTTGATATAAGTTTTGCACAAGGCTTATATCTCATTTAAAACAGCTTCATAATAGAAGTTGAATTTTAAGCATGTGCTGGCAGGTTCGGTACAATTCATCATTTTGAGGCAAAAAACGCATGTCACTGTTACGCCGTTGGTTCGATCCAATCCGATCGAGTTGGTTTTATCAGAAACCGACCCGACAAGCGGTGTTACCCACGGAACAAGGTCTGAGTGTTTATCTTCGACTGGATGATGTTTATAGCTATTTGGCTGCGCAGCAACTGCCTCAATTAGAAGAAATTCTCAGTGATGAAATTAAACCACTAAAAGTGATTATTTGTCGTCAGAGTGCTGAACCTCCTAATCAAATGTCCTCGATAGAATGGCAACAATATTGTCTGAATGATGCCCAAATTTTAGCGCGGCAGCATCGTTTTAGTTTCCATGAAACACCTGAACAGCCTACCGCTGAAGCTTTAGAACAAGCCGAAATCATTCTAAAAAATACCCCATTACGCGGCCAAGATTTTCTTTATTTACTTGAAGATGTGTTCCACATGCTGTGGCAAAAGCAGTATGGCAAGCTGAGAACACTGTATGCGATGGCCAGTCGCCATCACAAAGCACAGGATTTTCCAGAACGGATCTTTTCTGACTTACCAATTTTGACGGGATATTTTGAGTTTGGTGAACGTAAGTACCATGCTGTAGATGATTTACTGCGTTTAACGCGCCGTTTAAAACAACAAAAACTCCTGACAGATAACCCGATCTTTATGATCAATCATATTGAATGGCGTGAGCACCTGATCAGTGATGCAGAAGAGTTGAATGAAATTCAGGGACTCGATCCTGAGCTTGATCTCTACATCGCGATGGAAGATCCGATTTCATGGTTACTGTTGGCTTATATTCGTGAGGAATTGGCGGACTATTATAATATTCAGTTGAATGTGTATCCATTGTCGTATCACGGTCGTGATTTGTTTGACTGGAGTTTGGCAACACGTCTGTCTAAACGGACCGAAGTTAAGTTCACGCCATTTTGCCGGCCTACAGAAGCTGCGACATTAGCTATGTCACAGCTTTACTACAGTGCGCCCGAAGAGCAGCGTATTGATGCGATGTATCGCATTTTGGAGGCTGTATGGACCAAAGGGCGTGATTTATCCTTCAAAGCACATTTTCAGGCTTTACAGTATGAGTTAGAGATTTCTGAACTGATCACTGAGGATATTGCTGAAAAATTAAAAGAAAATGATATGCACTGTGAGATGAAGTCACAGCCCGATTTTCCTGTTTTAGAATTACGTATTGCAGGTCAAAGCTATGTATTTAATAGCTTATACCGCGTATGGATGATTGAAAGTATTTTCAGTAATGTGTTAGAAGAGAAGTATAAAAGTGAAAACACCGCTGAAAGTGAAGCCAGAGAAGATGAAGAAAGAAAAAGTTGAGTCATTAGAGCAAGCCCGCGCACAGATTGATGTGATTGATCAGGGAATTATTGAGCTCATTGCTGCACGTCAGTTTTATGTTGATCAAGCGGTGCGTTTTAAGCGTTCAGTACAGGATGTTCAATCACCAGAACGTGTCGAAGCGGTGATTAGTAAAATTCGTCTACAAGCCACAGAGCACGGTGTAAATGCAGATATTGTGGAACGTTTATACCGCGATATGATTCAGCATTTTATTCAACGTGAGTTGAAAGAGATTCGACCGTAATTTTTAGTTTTTGAGATTAGATCAAATTTATTAATGTTCTTTTTTAATATCACCAACTGAAAAGATGATGATTTGATTTACATTTTGAAATTTTATTAATTTTTTTATTTGTTATTCTACTTCTAATTACAATAATTGGATCTAGCATGACTAGCCCTACTTTTTTACATGAACTGTCAGAAGAACAGCTAAAAAAACTTTCTCAAGACGATATTCAAAAGATTCATCAAGCAGAACAACTCTATTGGAATCATAAGCCGCATACCAAATATTATGCAGCTTTTAATGGTTCAAAAACAAAAAAAGGTGGGTTAGTTCGAGCATCTAATCATGCTTATAAGGTCAACGGGATCTCTTTAGCTTTGGTCGGTGATGAAGCTATATATTTAGATGGTTCGACAGCAAAAATTATCTCCGGCGCAGGATTTCTTCTAAATGTTGATGGCAGAGCCGCAGCACTTATCGGATCATTATTAGAAAATGGCGATGAAATTATTGATAGTCCGGTCACTTCCCATGTTTTACGCTTATATCATGATGCAGCTATCCCTGAAGGTTTTATGAATCCAACTTTGGGAGACTCAAATAATGTCTAAAGGATTTGGCATTCATGGCTCAACAACAAGTCACGGTGGGACAGTCATGTCCACGCAGTCCCGAAGTTCACAGATGGGGAATCTCTTTCTTCGTGCGGGAGATGGTTTCGCCTGTCCAAAATGTAAAACTTGGTCTACCTTAATTAAGAGTAATGATCATGTGATTTTTGATGGAAAGGCCGTGGCTTATGTAGGTGATAAATTTACTTGTGGGGCTTCATTGATGCCAAACCAAGTACATGTTGTAGGGACTAGTGGTGGAATAAGTTCATTAAATAGCCCAATTTTTAAGCCAAGTATGTTGCAGAATAATTTAACGAATAGTTTTGTAAGTGATAAGAAAAAATATGAAAATTACTATATAGAGAGAAACCAAACTGATTATGTGAAATTTAAGACTGCGATCCCTCCATATGATGAGGATAAAAAAGGATTATTTGGAATTGTTGCACAATTAGCCTCTGGAGTATGTGATTTTATTGTTACGTATGTTGTTAAAAATAAAGAACTTTTTGTAACGGTGTCATATATGCCGCCGGTGGTTAAAAATGATGCAAGTAAAATTATTCCGCGTGCGACCCTAAGACTATTTAAAGAAAAAAATAGAAAATTTGACTTGTTAAAAACTCAAGAGTTAAAAATTGCTAATGGTATTTGGAATACTGAAAAAGGAAAAGAGCCAGTTGGATCTTGTAATATCAACTTACCTGAACCTGATATATCACTCTTAAAAGTTGAATTAGATTTGGGATATATACTGAAGTTTGATGGTGGAACAGTTACACCAATTCCTAGTTTTAAAACTCATACCTTTACCTTAAACTCCGCAGCGAGAGAAGTTTGATGAAGCATTTTTTTATTTTCTTAACCTTATTTTTTATATTTGGTAGTACTGCTTGCTCGTCTGAGAAAATTAGTTTGAATCATCATGAAGTTAAAGAAGCTCAAAAAAAAGAATCAATTTCAACGCTGTCTAAAGAAGATACAGCTATAATAAATGATTATAAAAATACTATTAATAAACTTAATCTGAGAGATAAAGAAAACGCAGATAAAGTAATGAAAGATAGTTTGTCTGAAATAAAAAAGATCACGAATGATCAAGAACGACAAAAGATTGAAATGCAAATCTACTTAGCAACAGGCATGTATGAAGAGGCTTATAATCTTAATCATAAAATGTTAAAGGACTCTTTCAGTCAGGAACTTTTAGTGACTCAGTGTGAGTTAAGCTATTATGCTAAAAGATCGAAAGATGAATATGAAAAATGTTATTCCGATTTAGCATTGATTTTAAAAGAAGAATTAAGGAAAGTATCAAAAAATGACCCTCAGTATATTTATGGTGAGTGGGGCTATTTGCTATCAATGTATAAATCTGGGAACGTTGAATATAAAAATAAATTAAAAAAATTTATTGATTCAATTCAAGATGAAACGGTGAAATATCAATTCGAAAGTTCTTATGAATTAGCTGAAGAGCAAAAGAGTAGTTATGACAATAATTAAAATAAATAAGTTGTAATTCCTTTTTTATTGAATTCAACTACCTTGTCTATAGCTGATTTCAAGCACAGCCTCAACTTTTTATTGAGGCTCTATTCCAAAAACACTGATTTTTCAAAGCGCCTGAATTGCATAGCATAGAACCAATTCTTCAGCGAGTTTCGCCATGATTTGGTTCGTCATCACAGTTTTTGCAATCGCAGGTCTAATTAAAGGCACGATTGGGTTAGGCCTGCCTGCGGTATCGATGGGCTTACTCACCATGGTGATCAGTCCATTTCAGGCAGCGACGTTATTAATCATTCCATCTATGGTCACCAACTTTTGGCAATTATTTGCCGAAGGGCAGGTGCTGCGACTAATTCAACGCTTTTGGCCCTTGTTACTTGGGATTATCGTCGGTTCAATTTGGAGTATTTTTCCAACTTTAGGACATGGTGAATTTAAAAGTGAAGCTTTACTGGGGGGCATGTTGGCACTATACGGACTGTATGGGCTTTGTGCGAAAAGCTTGCCGAACTTTGCACCACATGAAAAATGGCTATCTCCAATGATCGGTTATCTCGGTGGAGCGCTGACTGTAGCCACAGGTGTGGTGGTGATCCCGGTGGTGCCATATTTGCAAGGTTTGCAACTCAAACGCGATGATCTCGTACAGTCACTCGGTTTGGCCTTTACCACGTCAACCATTTGTTTGGCGGTGTTCTTACAGCAAAATCCTGTGGAAGATCTCCCGATTGATTATGCCATGTCAGCCATGGCACTGGTTCCTGCGCTCATTGGCATGTGGGCAGGGAAAAAAATCCGTTATCGCATTCCAGAACAAAAATTCCGTAAGGTGTTTTTTATCGGGTTGATTGCCCTCGGTGGCTATATGATGCTGCACCAGTTTGGCGTGATTTGAAGCCTAGACTTAGCCATCTAAAGTAGATTTTTGTGACAGTAGAAACTGACTGAAATGCTGATAATTTAAGGGTAAATCATCAAAATTACGTGCGGTGAGCAGCAATTTTCGATTGGCCCAGTCACCGCTGAGCTCAACTTGGGCAAAGGCATATAAACTGATTAATCGTTGGGCTGCACGTTTTGGCATGATGGCAATGCCCACACCATTCGCCACCACTTGGGCGATCGCGGCAAAGTTCGGCAAACGTAACCGATACTGTATTTCACAGCCGAATAATTTGGCTTGAGCCTCGATTGATTGTTGCAAGGAATGATATTGCATCAGACCGACAAAGGGATAATTCAAAATCTCTGCGGGTTTGATGCTAGGTGTGGCGGCCAGTTCATGGCTTACAGGGCAGATCAGAACCAAAGGATCATCGGCAAACTCAAGTGTTTGTAGTTGTTCGGATTTAAAGAAGCCTGAAATTAAGCCTAGTTGTGCATTACCTTGCTCTATCGCTGCAATGATGTCTTTAGACTCGGCTTCATGCAGCTCAATTTGTGTGTTGGGATTTTCCAGCAAATAGCGTGGTAGCAAGACCGGCAAATATTCACTTTGTGCAGATGAATTACACCATAAGGTCATATTGGAACTTAGCCCGTGGGCAAAGGGCAGCATCGCGTGTTCTAATTGTTGCCCCTCACCTAAGATGCGCTGTGCATGTTCAACCAAGGTTTGACCGGCAAGGGTCAGTTTGACCCCTTTGGCTTGGCGAGTGAACAGGGTCGTGCGGTAATGCTGTTCGAGTTTTTTAATTCGTTCACTGGCTGCTTGTAGCGAGATGGCAGAACGAGCAGCGCCTTTGGTCAGACTACCGCTGTCTACAATGTGCAGTACCAATTGAAGGTCGAATAAATCCAGTCGCATACGGTGCATTCCTTGGCTAATGCCTTATCTTACCGAAAGAGTAGCTATAAAAAAAAGCGACCTTTCGGTCGCTTTTCAAATGAATGTTGTATTCTTTTTTAAATGTCTTGGGGCTTATTCTGATTTGTCGCCCAAGCTAAAGAACCAGTTCAAAATCAGCGCTGCAAATGTAGCAGTACCAATACCACCTAAGTTGAAGTTACCGAATTGAAGTGCAAAGTCACCTGTACCTAAAATAATCGTGACTGCTGCCACCATCAGGTTTTTATTTTTTGAGAAATCGACTTTGTTTTCAATCCAAATTTTCGCACCTGCAATGGTAATTAGACCAAATACAACAATCGATGCACCTGTCAAAATGGCTTGCGGAATGGTATGAATAATCGCACCAAACTTTGGAGAAAGACCAAGGAAGATGGCGAATACACCTGCAAATACAAACACGATGGTCGAGTAAACACGCGTTACTGCCATCACACCAATATTTTCGCCATAAGTGGTCATACCCGGACCGCCGACACCGCCTGAAAGTGTAGTCGCAACACCATCTGCAACGAAGGCTTTACCAATGTGCGGATCGAGGTTTTCACCTGTCATCGCGCCCACAGCTTTGATGTGCCCAAGGTTTTCTGCAACCAAAATTAACGCAATCGGTGCAATGATAAGCATGGCATTGAAGTCAAAGACGGGTGAATGGAAGTGCGGAACACCAAACCAAGCGGCTTCTTGTACGGGAACGAAATTGATTGGTGTACCATGACCCATGACATTGGAAATGATGTAATACACCAAATATGCCAGTAACAGACCCACCAACAGCAATAAGCGTTGTAATAAGCCCTTCGTGAACACCGCAATCGAACCCATACATAGTACAGTGACTAATGCCATCCACATATTAAAGTTGTTGCCTGCAACCCCTTTAATAGTCACAGGAGCTAGGTTCAGACCAATAATCATCACCACCGCACCTGTAACGACAGGTGGCATGAGTTTTTCAATCCAACGCGTACCCGTTGCCATCACGATAAAACCAAAAATGGCATATAAGATACCGCAGGCCATGATCCCGCCTGCCGCCATTGCGATATTGGCATTTGGCGCGCCAGTACCTGATGCTGCATAACCGGTTGCCGCGATCACCACACCAATAAAGGCAAAACTAGAGCCTAAATAACTTGGTACACGACCACCTGTCATAAAGAAGAACAGGATGGTACAGATCCCCGACATTAAAATCGCAAGGTTGGCATCAAAGCCCATCAAAAATGGCGCAAGGACAGTTGCACCAAACATTGCAAAGGCATGTTGTATCCCCAATACAACACTTTGCACCGGAGGTAGGTACTCATTTGTACCTACAGGACGTGCATCAATATTGCCTTCGTAAGGGCGCCATTTGGGAAACCAATTGGACATAAAATGAGCACTCAATAGATAAATTGTGCACATCATACTCTTGTTTTTTAGAAGATTTAATCTCTTTTAAAAATATTTTGTTCAAACTAATTACATGACTTTACATGTAAATTTACCAAATGGTAAAAGTTTTAAGGGTGTAAAAAAGGCATTAAATCATGCAATTAATCAAATAGGATAAGAGTCAATACTTCATAAATTTTTCTTATTCTATATATTCCAAAATAAATTAAAACCAATATGACTGATCAAAAAAAAAGCACACAGTTCTGTGTGCTTTTTGAAAACTTGGAAGATTTAGCCAGTGTTACGCAAACCTGCCGCAATACCCGCGATGCTGACCATCAACGCATGGTCGACTGGGGTATTTTCAGCTTGACGCTCGGCAAGGTATGCACGGCGGCGTTTCATCAGTTCGGCTTGTAGTAAATGTAGCGGCAATAAATAAGGCTTACGCACCTTCATGGATTGGTCGAGCACATCGTTACTGCTGAGTAATTTCGATTCACCTTTGAGTGCTAATAGCGTTTGTACCGCATCACGTAAACGCTGACGTAACTCTTCACCCAACTGTTTGAGGTCTGAGTCATCCGTCAGATGAGACTCATAATACAGCGCCACATGACCATCAGCCTTAGACAAGACCATTTCCAACATATCAATTAACGTTTGGAAATAAGGCCATTGCTCTAACATTTCTTCGAGTGTCTGCTTTTGACCTTGATCAATCACTTGATTAATCGCAGCACCAGTACCTAGCCAAGCAGGAAGCATCAAACGGATTTGCGTCCATGCGAACACCCACGGAATCGCACGTAATGACTCAATCCCACCGCTAACTTTACGTTTGGCTGGGCGTGATCCGAGCGGTAACATTTGTAGTTCCAGTTCTGGCGTTACAGTCCGTAGGTATTTTACAAAATGCGGATTTTCACGCACGGTTTGACGATACACCTGTACCGACAGATCCGTCATGCTGTGCATGAGCTGACGCCATTCCTGTTTCGGTTCAGGCGGTGGTAATAAGGTCGCTTCTAAGGTCGCTGCGGTGTAAATTTCTAAGTTTTGTAAGGCAATGCCTTCTAATCCAAACTTGAAGCGAATCATTTCCCCTTGTTCTGTGACACGAATCGCTCCTGAAATCGAACCTGGTGGCTGTGAAAATAGGGCTTGCTGTGTCGGCGCACCACCACGGCTGATTGAACCGCCACGGCCATGGAATAATGTCAGTTGTACATCATGTTTTTTCGCAACCGCGGTTAATTCTTCCTGCGCACGATACTGTGCCCAGTTTGCTGACATAAAGCCTGCATCTTTGGCTGAGTCTGAATAGCCAATCATCACCTCATGTTTACCCTGAATATGCTGCTTATACCAATGCATATTGAATAGGGTATTCATGGTACGGGCGGCACCATCCAAATCTTTTAAAGTTTCAAACAGTGGCACAACGCGTAGCGCTTGTTTGATGCCCGCTTCTTTTTGCAGTAACAATACGGCCAAGACATCACTCGGATGCTCTGCCATGGAAATAATATAAGCCCCTAAACTTTCAGGTGGTTGCTCTGCCAAAGTCCGCATGGTTGCAAAGATTTCTTGTACATCCGGATGTTCAATCAGGCTTTGTTTTGGCTCATTTAAAAACTTCGGTAGCAATGGACGTTTGCTTTGCAGTTCCTGAATCAAGAAATTTTGACGGGCTTGCTCCGTCCATGTTTCAAAATTGCCTAAACCTAAATATTCCGTAATGGCAGAAATGGCTTGGCGATGACGAGTCGACTCCTGACGAATATCGAGTTTGAGTAATTCGATACCGAAACAATTCACCCGATGAATAAAGTCGAGTAACTGACCATTGGCAATTTCAGGTAAACCGCTGTCAATCAGTGAACGGTAGCAAACCAATAGTGGATCAAGCAGTTCATGGCGGCTTTTAATGACTTGGCTATCGTCCGCATCTTCACCACGGAGTTTTAGTGCCAACCAGTGACGAGTGGCTTTGAGGCGTTCCCGTGCATCACGTAGATATTCACGATACGGTTCAGGGTGGAAATGACCCAAGGCATCACTAAGCTCTTTGCTGCATTCTTGAATAGAGAGTTCCCAACGCAGGTCTTCGATATCGCGTAAATACAAGTCGGCAGCTTTCCAACGTGAAAGCCACAGCACTTCTTGAGTAATATTATGGGTGACGTTTGGGTTGCCATCACGGTCACCGCCCATCCAAGATGCAAAGCGCACAGGGGAAACATTTAAAGGCAACGTCTTGCCACAATGATCTTGAACCATGCCATCCAATTCACGCATGAATTTGGGTACAGCATTCCACAAGGTCTGTTCGATGGTTGTGAAACCCCATTTGGCTTCGTCGACAGGCGTCGGGCGATGTTGACGAATTTCATCTGTTTGCCATGCCGAGCAAATCAGTTGTTTTAAATCATCCAGTACGGCTTTGCGTTCGCGTGGCGTAAGTTTTTGTTGATCCATTTTAAACAGGCAATCATTAATCCCATCATATTTCTGGATCAAGGTACGGCGGCTGACTTCAGTTGGATGTGCAGTCAGGACCAGTTCAATTTTTAATTCACAGATTTGTTGGAACAGTTGTTCTGCACTGATGTTATTGCTTTTAAATTTTTCAAATAAATGATCCAGTGGATTCGGTGAGGGTGCCTGCTCATCAAACTCACTTTGGCGACGGCTACGCACAACATTGTACTGTTCGGCAATATTGGCAAAGTTGAGAAAGTGCGTAAATGCACGGGTCAGTGGCAGAATTTCTTCATCTTTTAAATTTAAAAATAATTGTTCTAACTGTTTTTCAGCTTCAACTTGTCCATCGCGCGCGCCTTTAGACAAAGCACGAATTTGCTCTACTTGATTAAACAAATCTTGTCCTGCATGCTGCTTTAGGGTTTCACCTAATAAATTGCCCAGTAAGCGCACGTCTTCACGTAATGGAGCATCAATTTGTTGAATCATTTGTTATTTCTCCGCGTATTCCTGTCTCGACTATACCCCGAAAGTGCTGTGGCAAAAGGGGGGTACAGACAAAAGTCGGATGACTTTTCTAGGTAAATGAGCAGTAGCTATGCCATTTGTTTCAGTTTAGCCTTGAAATATTTCAGAAAATGCTTAGCTCTGTGTGCCGAGTTGATATTTCAGCATAAAGATGTCGATGGCAGAGTGAATAATGGCCTGTCGCTCTGCTGTTTCAGGTACTGGGCGCATGCCCAATAAGACTTCTTGATGGCGTAGTCCCATCAGTAGCGACACAATCAGTTCAGTTTGTCGGGCAGGGTGATCCTGCTGAATGAAATTTAAAGCTGCTGCGTCTTGAAAAAAGTTTTCCCAGACTTGGCGCATTTTTAAATGTGAGGCACGGAAAAACTGTTCCACCAAGGGACTGTGTTCGGCAGCCAACTCCAAAAGTAATAAGTCCAGTTTAATGGCTTCTGGCAAATTCATGATGTTCAGCCCCAACTCACAAATTTCAACGAAAGCCTGCATAAAATGACTTTCGCTGTGCAGATGTCGCGGGCGAGTATTTAAAATATATTCACAGGTATCTTCAATTGCACTGGTAAATAAAGTGGCTTTGTCCTGAAAATGGTTATAGACCGTCAGTTTGGTGACTCCTGCATGTTGCGCAATCTGATTCATGCTGCAACCGTGATAGCCCATTTCTAAAAATAATTGTTTTGCAGACTCTAAAATCCGTTGTCGTTTTTCTAAGTCTTTTGGGCGGCCGACATTCATTTGCTGAAAAAATTCCAAAAAAGGCGAAAAGGTCATTGATTTAGGATAATTAATCTAATTAATGTACCGCATGGTTTATTAATTAAAAAATAACCAAATTAATTGAATAATATTCTGCCCTAAAAAAGACTTTTTATTAAGAGCGAACTTCATGAGTACGATTAAGATCACAGTTGTCAGCATGATTATCGTTTGCAGTGTGACCTTATGGGGATGCAGCAAGGATAAAGCCCAAACGGAACAGGAAGTGCCATTTGTGATGGTGACTCAGCCAGGCGCCACACATTTTGAACAAAAAAGTTATGCGGGTGATGTACAAGCACGCCAGCAAACAGCTTTAGCGTTTCGGGTTGGCGGTCAAATCACTGAGCGCTATGTCGATGTTGGAGACCAAGTCCGAGTCGGGCAAGTCTTGGCAAAATTAGACGTCAAAGATGCACAATTACAACTCAATGCTGCGCAAGCACAGCTTGAAAGCGCACGTTCCGCAGCGCAAATTGCTGAAGATGAATTAAAGCGCTTCAAGCAATTACTACCAGTCAATGCCGTGAGTCGCTCGCAGTACGATGCGGTAGAAAACCAATATAAAGCAGCGCAGTCGAATTTAAAACAAGCGCAATCCAATTATGATGTCAGTCGTAATCAAACCGGTTATAACCAATTAATCGCCAATAAAAATGGTGTGATTACTGAGCGTAATATTGAAATTGGCCAAGTGATTTCAGCCGGTCAGCCCGCCTATCAGTTGGCGATTGCCGGTGAACGTGAGGTGGTGATTGGGGTGCCGGAACAAGCTGTAACCGATATTAAAGCCGGGCAGGATGCCTGGGTCACTTTATGGTCTAAACCACAGGAAAAATTTGCTGCGTATGTGCGTGAAATTAGTCCTGCAGCCGATCAGTCTCGTACTTATAGTGTCAAAGTGGCATTACGTGAAGGCAATAGCGCCATTCAACTGGGGCAAAGTGCACGGGTATTTTTAACCAAAGCACAGCAGAATGTTTTGCATGTGCCGTTATCGAGTGTGTCTGCGAGTGGTCAGCAGGCGTATGTGATGGTGGTCAATGCAGATAATACGGTACGTAAAGTTCCAGTAACTTTAGGCGAATACGGACGTGACAGCGTGCCCGTACTTAGTGGTCTGCAAGCAGGGGATTTTGTGGTGGTTGGCGGCGTGCATTTGCTCCGCGAAAAACAAAAAATACAACCTGTTGATCGTGAAAATCGAGCGGTACACATTCAGGCAGGAGTTAAATAATGAATTTTAACTTGTCTGAGTGGGCACTAAAAAATAAAGGCTTAATCCTTTATTTTATGATTCTACTGGGCATCGTTGGGATATTTTCTTATTCCAAATTGTCGCAGAGTGAAGACCCGCCATTTACCTTTAAAGTCATGGTGATTCAAACCTATTGGCCTGGTGCAACAGCCAAAGAAGTATCAATGCAGGTCACCGATCGAATTGAAAAAGAACTGATGACCACGGGGCAGTATGAACGCATCATGGCGTATTCACGTCCGGGTGAATCCATGGTGACCTTTGTGGCCAAGGACAGTTTACGTTCGCAGCAAGTCCCCGATGTTTGGTACACCGTGCGTAAAAAGGTCAATGATATTCGCCATCAATTGCCATCTGGGGTGCAAGGTCCTTTCTTTAATGATGAGTTTGGTGACACCTTTGGTAATATCTATGTGCTGACCGGCAAAGACTTTGACTATGCCATCATGAAGGAATATGCCGACCGTTTACAGCTCCAGTTACAACGGGTCAAAGACGTTGCGAAAGTGGATTTAATTGGTCTACAAGATCAAAAAGTTTGGATTGAAATTTCCAACACCAAAGCCACACAAATGGGCATACCCGTGACGGCGATTCAACAAGCCTTGCAGCAGCAAAACACAGTTGCCAGTGCCGGCTTTTTTGAAACCAATTCAGACCGGATTCAAGTGCGTGTCAGCGGCAATTTACAAAACATTGATGAACTGCGTCAGATGCCCTTATTGGTGAATGGTCGAACGATTCAATTGGGTGATGTGGCTGATGTACATCGTGGCTTTAGTGATCCACCACAGCCGCGTATGCGTTTTATGGGCGAAAATGGTTTAGGCATTGCCGTGTCGATGCGTAAAGGTGGCGACATTCTGGCTTTGGGTAAAAACCTAGAAACAGAATTTGCCCGCTTGCAAAAAACTTTGCCCTTGGGTATGGAACTGAAAAAAGTTTCTGATCAGCCTGTAGCCGTGAAGCGCAGCGTCAATGAGTTTATGAAAGTCCTCGCTGAGGCGGTGATTATCGTCCTATTGGTGAGTTTCTTCTCCTTGGGTTTCCGTACGGGATTGGTTGTGGCTTTTTCCATTCCATTGGTCTTGGCCATGACCTTTGCAGGCATGCAGATGTTTGATGTCGGGTTGCACAAGATTTCTTTGGGGGCGTTAATTCTCGCACTCGGTTTATTGGTGGATGATGCGATTATTGCCGTCGAAATGATGGCGATCAAAATGGAGCAGGGCTATAGCCGGTTACAAGCCGCCGGACATGCATGGCGGACCACTGCATTTCCAATGCTGACAGGCACGCTAATTACGGCTGCAGGATTTTTGCCGATTGCCACAGCCGCATCGAGCACAGGCGAATATACCCGCTCGATTTTCCAAGTGGTCACTATTGCATTGGTGGTGTCATGGTTTGCAGCAGTACTGTTTGTTCCATATCTGGGGGATAAATTACTACCCGACTTCAACAAAGATTTGGTACAAAAAGCCCCATGGTATCAGCGCCTGTGGGCACGTTTGCGCAAACAACCTGAACCTCAGCCAATGGTGCATCATGCCGGCGAACATCATGATCCTTATCAGTCTCCGTTTTATCAACGTTTCCGTGGTTGGGTTGACACTTGTGTGACCTATCGTAAGACGGTGATTGCCGCGACGGTTGGCATCTTTGTGTTATCGATTTTAATGTTTAAAACTGTACCACAGCAGTTCTTCCCACCGTCAAACCGTGCTGAAATTTTAGTGGATTTAAAGCTCGAGGAAGGTGCATCTCTGAAAGCCACAGAAGCGGCCGTAAAAAAAGTCGAAGCGTTCTTGTCGAAAAAACAAGGCATTGATAATTTTGTGGCTTATGTGGGGACAGGTTCACCGCGGTTTTATTTACCTCTAGATCAACAGCTACCCCAAGCCAGTTTTGCTCAGTTTGTGGTATTGGCTTCATCTTTAGATGATCGCAATGAAATTCGTCAGTCATTAGCAGAAGAAATCCGTAAGCTTTTACCTGAAGTACGTACTCGCGTTTCACTTTTAGAAAATGGCCCACCTGTGGGTTATCCATTGCAGTTCCGCGTGTCGGGTGAAGATCTGAGCTTGGTTCGAGAGTGGGCACAACGGGTGTCTGCAAAAGTCAGTGAAAACCCGAACACCACCAATGTGCATTTGGATTGGGGTGAACCAAGCAAAGTCATTAAACTGGACATCGACCAAGATCGCGCACGTCAAATGGGGGTTTCCAGTCTAGATCTGTCCAATTTCCTGAATAGTTCAATCAGTGGCGCAGTGATTAATCAGTATCGTGAGAAACGAGAGCTGATTGAAATTCGGATGCGTGGTGATCAAGCGGAGCGATTGGATGTCGGTTCTCTCAGCAGTTTGGCTGTACCGACCAGCAATGGTGGTTCAGTGCCATTGGCGCAGATTGCGAAAATTGAGTATAGCTTTGAAGAAGGTTTGATTTGGCATCGTAACCGTTTACCGACCATTACTGTGCGCGCGGATATTCGCAGTAAATTGCAACCTGCAACGGTGGTGGGTGAGTTAAAAGATTCATTTGATCAGTTACGTGCAGAGATGCCGAATGGATATCTCCTCGAAGTAGGCGGTACTGTGGAAGAGTCAGTACGTGGTCAAACTTCTGTAAATGCGGGCATGCCATTATTCCTCGCAGTTGTCATGACTTTGTTGATGATTCAATTACGCAGCATGTCACGGGCGATGATCGTATTTTTAACTGCACCTTTGGGCATTATTGGCGTGGTGTTATTCCTGTTATTGTTCAATAAACCCTTTGGTTTTGTGGCAATGCTCGGCACGATTGCACTGTCAGGAATGATTATGCGCAATTCGCTGATTTTGATTGATCAGATTGAACAAGATATTCAGTCTGGGGAGTCGGCTTGGGATGCGATTATCAATGCGACGGTACGTCGTTGCCGTCCAATTGTGCTGACTGCATTGGCCGCTGTATTGGCGATGATTCCACTTTCTCGCAGTATTTTCTTCGGTCCAATGGCCGTGGCGATTATGGGTGGATTGATCGTGGCGACCCTGCTGACCTTGTTCTTTTTACCTGCGTTATATGCACAGTGGTTTAAAGTGAAAAAAACTCAGCAGAATCCTTAAAAGTGCCATAATATTGGGTGCGAAATATTGAATTTTTCTCTATAGTAGCACCTGATCTACAAAGACATTTTTAAAAAGTAAAACAACCACAAGTGCAGCGCGGCATATTGTGGTGTACGGGGTTGAATCACAGATGACAGCAGAGAGTTTAGCTAAGTATCGCCGTTATGTTGCGATTTCTTATGTCTTCATGTTTTTCGCTTTATTTACCCTGATTAGTGGTGTATTTGCCTACGGCTTTGCACGCAAAGTGACTCAAATCGATTCTGCAGAAGTTTGGCTCCAAGCCCAAGCGCTTTGGGTCATGCGCACCGTCGTGATTTATTCCATGATGGCCATTTTTGCCGCACTGTGGTTTATTCCTTTATTTTTCTATTATTGGGACACCTATCTTTGGGTGACTGCATGCACGGTAATTGGTGTGGTCTTTGCTGCGATTGCCTTTTTGTATTTATTAAATGCATGGATCCAAGGTCTATCCAAATTCGTTAAAAATAAGGCTGTTTTCTAAGTCGATTTATTTTTTTCCTGCCTACCCCTTGAAAAAATGGTTTGATTCCCCAATTTCAGACCACAGTTAAGTATTAAATTAAATTCCGTGAGGAGCATCGCCAGACATGGCTAAACGTGATTATTATGAGGTTTTAGGTGTATCTAAAACCGCAAGTGATGATGAAATTAAAAAAGCCTACCGTAAGTTGGCGATGAAGTATCACCCTGACCGTAATCCAGATAACCCAGAAGCTGAAGAAAAATTCAAAGAAGCTGCAGAAGCATATGAAGTTTTATCGGACAGCGAAAAACGTAGTATGTATGACCGTATGGGACATCAAGCTTTTGAAGGCGGCATGGGCGGCGGCGGTGGCTTCGGTGGCGGTTTTAGCGCAGAAGATATCTTTAGTCAGTTTGGTGACATATTCGGTGGCGCATTTGGCGGTGGTGGCCGTGGTGGTCAGCAACGTGCACGCCGTGGTTCAGACTTACGCTATGTTATGGAGCTTACCCTTGAGGAAGCTGTGAAGGGCGTGAAAAAAACCATTACCTTTACTGCGCCAGCGCCATGTGATGCCTGTGATGGTAAAGGATCTAAAAATCCGAATGACGTTGAAACCTGTAAAACCTGTCATGGTGCCGGTCAAGTGCGTATGCAACAGGGCTTCTTCTCTGTGCAGCAAACCTGTAGCACCTGTCGTGGTCAAGGTAAAATCATTAAGAACCCATGTAATAAATGTCATGGTTCAGGGGTTTCTGACCGTCAGCAAACTTTAGAGGTGACCATTCCTGCAGGTGTGGACAATGGCGACCGCGTACGTTTAAGTGGCAAAGGCGAGGCGATCCGTGATGGCCAAGCAGGCGACTTATATGTAGAAGTGGTGGTACGTGAACACGAAATCTTCCAACGTGATGGCGCTGACCTATATATGGATGTGCCTGTAAGCATTGCAGATGCTGCATTGGGTAAAGAAATTCAAATTCCGACACTCGATGGTCGTGTGAGCTTGAAAGTACCTGAAGGGACTCAAACTGGTAAATTGTTCCGCTTACGTGGTAAAGGTGTGAAGCCTGTACGTACCAGCATGACCGGTGACTTACTCTGCCGTATCGTGGTGGAAACGCCTGTGAACTTAACGGCTCGTCAACGTGAATTGTTGAAAGAGTTACAAGACACGATGGATGGCGATGACAATAAATCATCTCCGAAGAAAAAATCATTCTTCGACCGTTTGTTTGATTAATTGAAATGATTTGCTTGAGTTCGCTGTGATGTGAACTCAGGTATAAAAAAGCCTGCATAATTGCAGGCTTTTTTATTGAGCGTTTTAAGGTTTCGGCTGTGCTGTAGGCGGTAATAAACTCTCATAGCTCATGTCGAGCCTATAGATATTTTTAAGACGCTGTAGCTGATGACGTGCTTCAGCCTCACGACCATTAAATGCCAATAAACGTGCATATTTAATGATGTGGTATTTCGCTGGATAGCTGCGAACCAATTTTTCAGTATCCTGAATGGTTTGTTCAGAAACGATGGAATATGGATTTAAACGAATAATCGCTACCCGATGTCTAAATTCCGTGAGTAAATAGATCGGCGCATGGTTGGTGATTTTCTCCGGTGTTTTTTCATATTTTGATGCCTGACCCAGCTGAATCGCTGCATTGGCATAATCGCGATAAATCACCGTAATCAGCACGGCGCCAATCACGAAAACAATGCGGATAAACCACGGAGACAGACTCAATGTAGCCGTCTCTGGCTTCGCTGCTTGAAGAATGCCGATAATAAAACCCGCAGGCAGTAAGAAGTATGCGTAGTTTTGCGGAAACTCCAACATGGCATGAATAACGAAGACACCGACCATCAATAGGCCAATCACAGATAATGCAGACTTGGCTAACTTCTGTAATTGGATGCCCCAATAAGCGAAATAGGCCAAGAACGGCACACCAATAATGGCGCCATTCCACAATAAGAAATCCAAAATAAAGTTGTGTGAGCTACGAATCCATACAGGCCCTTGTACCGTGTCCGAGATCGAGACAAACGCGCTACTGGTTTGATGCCAACCATAGCCAAACCAAGGCTGTGCAGCTACGGCATGCGCCATTTGTTGCCAAATGGCTAAACGAGACATATCTCCACTAGCACGTTCGGCTACGTCACGACTTTCTTGAATATTCATGTCGGATATTTGGCTCATGATTTGACTTAATTTTGGCATCAATACAATCAGTGCCACAAAGCCCATAAACCAGGCCAAGCTGTAAAACCAGCGAAGACGGATATAATCTTTGTACTGTGCATAAGCCAAATAGACTAGGACACAGATACTTGCCACCCAAGAGGTGCGAGATTGGCTGAGCGCGACCCCAATTAAAATAGGAATTGCACAAGCGACCAAATAGCGGGTTTTAACTTTTTGCTGTTCATAAACATATAAGCAGGCTAACAAGGACATGAGCAGAAACGTGGCCATGTTATTTGGCTGAGCAAAGTTTGCAAATGGGCGCGTAGTTCCACTAATTTTCATCACAAAAGGAAGAAACGAGTCGAAATCTAACCACTGACATATTGCGATGAGTCCGGTCATGACCCCAGAAGCAACAAAGGTATAGCTTAGGTACAGGAAGGTTTTTTCGCGTTTTTCTGTACCTTGCGAGAGACTAAAACCTAGATTGATACACAGCCAGAAGCTGAACACAAACAGCATACAGAGTAAGGCAATACTAAAATAATACACCTGCCCAAAAGCCAGTTGGATGAAGGGAATCAGCGCTAAGAGCAACAGGGGCAAGGAAATTTTTGCCACCATGAGCTTTTCTTTAAAGAATGTTGCCGCTAAGGCAAACAGGGCAAAAAAGGTATAAAGCTCACCGGTATACGTGGCCCAAGGTCGGTAATGAATCGGAATCAGCCATGCCAGTGCAATACAGACTGCCGCACAAAGATACAATAGGGTTTTCATGAATATTCAAGATCAATAGAACGTGCCTATCATACCGTGAAAATACCCAAACTTGGTGAGGGAATAGTCAGCGTCTGTGGTAGAAGTTGATTTGCAAAAGTCCTTCGGAAAATGCAGGATTTTTTTGTTTGTAACTTAGCCTGCGCATGGAGTTTTGATATAGTAAGACCAATTTCGAATCAACATTAGGAAAATGTTATGTCAGCAGCTCCACGTATTGGTATCTTGGGCGCAGGCGGTCGTATGGGACGCATCTTAATTCAGGCGGTTCAGCAAGCTGGCTATCAATTGGCTGCTGCGGTAGAACGTCCTGAAAGTAGCTTGGTCGGTGCAGATGCCGGTGAACTTGCAGGGATTGGCGCGGTTGGCGTAAAGGTTGTTGGTAACCTTGCTGAAGTTTTAAAAGATTGTGATGTCGTGATCGACTTTACTGCTCCTGCAGCAACGGCACAGCATCTTAAACTTTGCCGTGAAGCAGGTGTTGCGATTGTCATTGGTACCACAGGTATGAATGATGAGCAAAAAGCTTATCTCGATGAAACAGCAACAGAAACTCCAGTGGTCTATGCAGCGAACTATTCTGTCGGTGTAAACGTTTCAATCAAACTTCTTGAATTGGCATCAAAAGTATTTGGCGATACTGTGGATATTGAAGTGATTGAAGCCCATCATCGTCATAAAGTTGATGCACCATCAGGTACAGCGCTAATGTGGGGCGAAGCCATTGCCGGTGCTTTAGGACGTGACTTAAAACAAGATGCTGTGTATTGCCGTGAAGGTCATACGGGTCCACGTGAACGTCAAACCATTGGCTTCCAAACGATTCGTGGTGGTGACATTGTCGGTGAACATACTGCGATGTTTATTGCGGATGGCGAACGTGTTGAAATTACCCATAAAGCGACTAACCGTATGAACTTTGCCTCTGGTGCAGTACGTGCAGCTGCATGGGTAGTTGGTCGTGAAGCACGTAAGTACGATATGAAAGATGTACTGGGTTTTAACGATATTGACGTATAAAAGCGCGTTAAAATCCGTTATAACAACAGCATAAAATTAAAATAAGACGATCAATGGAATGAAAAAAGTCATCTTTATGGCCTGTGCTGTCGCATTCACTGCGGCAGTACAAGCGAAAACTATGGATAATGCCAAACTCACGATTAATAAAAATAATATTAAGGTTTGGACCTACCAAAATGCTCAAAATCCTGTCTTTCAATACAAAGCTGAAACCAGTTTTGATGTGCCCATCGAAAAAGCGGTTTCCCTGATTTTAGATGTGGAAAATGCAGTGAATTGGGTCCCTTATATGGGCAGTGTCAAAGTCTTATCCCGCGATGACCAGAAAGGTGAATTCAGTTTATATATGGTGTTGGATTTTCCTTTTCCCTTAAAAGACCGTGATTTGGTGGTACAAGGCAAAATGCGTAAAGATGCACAGGGCATTATTAGCATCCAAAATAAAGCAGTTAAAAAAGGTTATCCGATCAATCCCAATTATGTACGCCTAACCGACTATGAGGGTGATTGGACCTTCCAGCGTTTAGGCAATCAAAAGGTCAAAGTGTCGACCTATGGCTACGCCAATCCGGAAGGTTCCATTCCGCTCAGTTTCGTGAATATGTTTGTGCAGCAACAGCCTTATCAAATGCTACAAAAAATGAAAGTGCAGTTGGGTAAAAGCAAAACTGCAACGGCATTTCCCGAAATTTTAAAATAAGCCTTAGCAATGATTCAGTTCAATATGAACGATCAATGACTTTGCATCTCAGGCAGGCGAAAAGCAGTCAACTGCTGCATGTGCTGTGCTTCTGGAAGTTCGATACTGAGTAAGGTCTGTTCTGGAAATTGATGCGGATGTAGCTTGATTTGAAATTGCCGCGCGGTCATTTGTTCACAGGCAAAGCGAAGTTTGGCTTGCTGCGGCATGATATTCATGCCGTTTTCAGATTTGGCTTTATAAATATATAGCTGCTGATGTAACCCGCCGCTAGTGATCGGTTGGATCTGCTCAAGTTCATATTGCGTCAGTTTTTGGGCACTCAAAAAACCTTGAATTAAAGATTTACAGATAAAATTTTGCTGGCTTTGAGCTTGAGTGTGCTGTTCGGGTTGGCACGCCATAAGCGTGAGTGTGCTGATGATGATTAGACCCGCTCGAAGCTGTGTGAAGTCATTCATTTAATTGTCCCCCTATCGTTATTTTTGAGATATCAACCTGATGCCATCAGCTTAAATCTGTTAACTTAATGGGTACAGATACAAGAATGATTAAAAAAAGGGTACAGATGGCTTTTCAATATCAGCAGCTTGCGCAGCAGTTGGCACAGAAAATTTATAGTGGTGAATTGGCCGCAGGGCAGCGTCTGTATGCGCTACGTCAATTTTCACAGCAGCATCAGATCAGTTTAAATACCGCGAAACGCTGCTATGAATTACTTGAAGTCAAAGGCCTCATTTATGTCAAAGAAAAGTCTGGTTATTTTGTACAATCCTCACAGAAAGCCCAGCAAATTGCCGTGCCGAATCATCCTGATTTTGATTCCCGACCTCGTGAAATTTCGAATTTAGAATTGCAAATTCAGATTCATGAAGCATCTGCAAATAGTCGCCTGATTCATTTGGGTTCAATTCAGTTGTCCCCCAATTTTGTTCCTGTTGAAGCAATCAGACGTTCAATCCAAAGGGCATTAAAGCATTGTAAACCAGAAGATTTTTTATATAACAATCGGCAAGGTCATCCACAATTGCGTGAAGCGTTGTCGGCACATTGGGCTGAAGATGGTTTTTACATGCCTAAGGATGATATTTACATCAGCAATGGTTGTATGCCTGCTTTGTCAGTGATGTTGCAAAATCTGAGTGCGGAAGGGGAGAGTGTCATTGTTCCGACGCCGAACTATAACGGGCAATTGCAATTATTGGCTTTATTGAAGCGGAAAATTGTTGAAATTCCTGCCAATACGGAAGGTTTTGATTTAGAGCGTTTAGAGCAGGCGATGCGGGATTCAGGCGCGAAAGTATGCTTATTGACTGCAAATTTTCAAAATCCTTTGGGTTTTTGTTTAAGTAATGAAGATAAGGAACGAATTGCACAACTGGCTGAAAAATATCAATGTTATGTGATTGAAGATGATATTTATGCTGAGTGTAGTTTCAATGCAAAGCGACCATTGCCTATCAAATATTGGGATCGGGCGGGCTATGTGATCTATTGTGCGTCGATTTCAAAATCTTTATCGCCTTCTTATCGGGTGGGGTGGTTTTGTCTTCCACCACATTTGCAACATTTGCGTCCCAAATTACTTTTGCAAAATGATTCGGTGAATACGCCTTTGCAGTTAGGGCTTGCAGATTTGATTTTTAGTCGTGCGTATCGCCAACATCTTGCTGAATTGCGTCCTAAATTAATGGTGCAAGTCGAGCAGTATCGTCAGTATATTTACGATGCTTTTCAAGGGGTTGATATCCGTCTAAATCGGCCACAAGGCAGTTATGCACTGTGGTTGCAGATGCCTGAACAAATAGACAGTTTGGCGTTGTATTACCATGCGCAAAAACATGGCATCAATATTGTGCCAGGTTTAATTTTTGGTGAGGACAATCGTTATAACAATTGTATTCGCCTAAATGCAGGGCATGAGTTGTCGACAGAAATTCAGCAGGCCATTTTATTGCTTGCAGATTGGGTGCGTAAGGAATACATAAACTGAAATACCGTCTAATTTTGATGAGTGTATAAAGGACACAAAAAAGCCTGCATGCAGCAGGCTTTTTGGGCTTAGATTTTTGCCGTTAAAAATCAGCTTTCAACACGATACGATAACGCACGTTTCCTGAATGCAAACGTTCAATCGCTTCATTCACCTGAGACATTGGATACATTTCAATTTGTGGAGCAATATTTTGACGTGCAGCGAATCGAAGTAATTCACGCAGTGCTGCAGGAGAGCCAGTTGATGAGCCTGTGACTGATTTAGCACCACTGATCAGCATACCTGCGGGGATTTGCATCGGCTCAAGTGCTAGGCCGAGCATGTGAACGCTTCCATTCGGTGCCAAAGTCGAAAGGTAGGCTTGCCAATCCAACGTCACATTGACCGTGCTTAAAATCAAATTAAACTTCCCACGCTGTGCTTTAATTGCAGCAAGATCACGACTATTCACCACATGGTCAGCTCCCATGGCTTTAAGTTCATCGGTTTTATCTAAGTTTGAACTGAACGCAGTAATTTCACAGCCCCAAGCTTTGAGCAGTTTAATCGCCATATGACCTAAACCACCAATGCCGATCACGGCAACATGGTGAATGGCCTGAATTTGGTGCTGTAAAATGGGATCAAATACCGTAATCCCGCCGCAGAGCAGAGGACCAGCACTGGTTGGATCAAGATCATCTGGAAGCGGAATAACCCATTGCCAGCCAGCACGGACTTTGTCGGCAAAGCCACCTGCATGACCGACGATTGTCGCTGTCTTGGTTCCAGTACATTGCACTTGGCGACCATCGATACACGAGTCACAGTGTTGACAACTTTCTGCTGTCCAGCCAATGCCTACACGTTGTCCGACTTTGAGTCCTTTTGCTTCGCTGCCGAGTTGGGTAATGGTTCCAATCACTTCATGCCCTGGGACCACAGGATATACCGAAGATTTCCAATCATTTTGGATAATAGAAATATCTGAGTGACAAAGACCGCAATACTCGACTTTGACTTCAACCTGATGGGCTTGTAATTCACCTGGATCAAATTGGTAGGGAACAAGGGCTTCACCACTGTTCATTGCTGCATAGGCGTGGATTGTATTGTCACTCATTATTCTATCCTTTATGTTTTGAGGTCATTCTGCGTGCGTGTATTTAAAGTCACAGTGATTTTCATGATCATTGACCATGCCGATAGCTTGCATCAGAGCATAGCAAGTCGTTGGGCCGACAAATTTAAAGCCATGCTTTTTTAATGCTTTGGACATGGCCTGACTTTGAGCGGTTTGTGCAGGGGCGCTACGATATTCAACTACATCATTATTGGCAATGTGACCTTCGACAAAACTCCAAAGAAATTCCACAGGATGAATCCCTTGGGCTTTTAACTGTTGCCATGCTTTTGCATTATCTCGAATGGCAGTGAGTTTGCCGATATGACGAATCAAACCTGAATCTTGTAATTTTTCTTGTAATTGAAGGTCACTCAACGCTGCGATTTCGGCAATGGGATATTGAAAAAAATGCTGCTGATAACAAGCCCGCTTTTTCAGCACAGTGATCCAAGACAGCCCCGCTTGTTGTCCTTCAAGACACAGCATTTCAAAGAGATGCTGCTCATCAAAACTAGGTTTAGCCCACTCAGTGTCGTGGTAGGCAATATATAAAGGATCTTCGGAGCACCAAGCACAGCGTTGTGTTGTCATGTTGAATGCTCCTTTTGAATTAAATTTTAAAAGCTGTCCATTGGTCGTTTTTATTGTCCCAATACAACAGTTCCGCTTGATCGAGATCGGCAAATTGAATCCATACATCTTTACCTGATTTGTCTGCGTAGCCGGTGCTGATGAGTAATGCTTCTTCAGTGATCTCCATGATCCAGCCCTGATAAGACTGTCCATTGAGGCTGATTTTTTGTTGATTACCAGATTCTGCAAATTCCACCAGACGATTGATCAACGCTTCTGACATGTATGTTTCCTAAAATTAACGTAAATACGGATAGGGGTTAACGGCATTGCGACCTTTACCACCCAAGTAAATGCCATAATGCAAATGTGGTGCAGTATGTCGAGCATTGCCAGTATTACCTACATAGCCAATGACATCACCTTTTTTGACATAGTCGCCGACATTTAAGCCACGTTTATGACCATCAAGATGCGCATAATAATGCCAAGAACCTGCGGGCCCCATAATCCATATCACTTTACCACCCAAATTGTTATTACGTAAGTCAGCAACTAAACCTTCTGTAGCACTGAGAACTTTTGTTCCACGTGGAACAATAATATCAATGCCTTCGTGGCTTCGTCCTTGGCTACGCGCTGCGCCCCAAGTATCCTTGAGCGCACTTCGTTTGACTTGATGAACAGGAACAGGCAATTGATTGGATAAACGCATGTTTTGTAATTTTTTCACTTCATGAGCAGGCAATGTACTGCCTGATGGTTTGGGTGGAGTCGACGTACAGGCGCTGAGTAAAAGCAAAATAAAACCAATACCGCCGAACAACCCTTTGCGAAGCTGAAAAAATCCTTGAGTCACATTTGTCCCTATTCAATTGATGAGCAGTTCAAAACTATGGCATAGAATGGCTTTCGAGTTCTAGCGTAGAAATGAGTTTTTTCATGGCGGTTGGAATACCGAGTGCAGTGGCTTGTATCGGGCTAAACCACTGTCCGTTGCATTCAATCGCTAAATGCTCTTTTTGATCGGCAGCAACAGTAAATACAGTAGCTTCTAAAAGCCAAGTGAAGTGGGTAAAACTATGCGATATTTGCACTTGAGTAGTGGTAGGCTTCAGTCCAAGCTGCTGAGTGTAGGATTGAAACTCATGGGGTTGATCAAAAATAGGTAAACACCACAGACCACCCCATAGACCGCTATTCGGACGTTGTATCCACAACCATTCTCCTGCAGATTGAATCAGCATGACTTGGGCCTCTCTCACTGGAACAGGCTTTTTAGGCTTTTTATAAGGTAATTCAGTCTCTAAACCCTGAGCATGTGCTTTGCAGTGCTGTTGCATGGGACAATATAAACAGAGTGTTTTTTTCGGCGTGCATACCGTTGCACCCAGATCCATAATCGCTTGGGTATAATCGTGGTTGCGTTCAATGGGGCAGAGCTCTGTCGCCAGTTGCCACATGGCCCGTTCATGTACAGGTTTCGATAAATCATCTTCAATAGCAAAGAATCGAGACAATACTCGCTTGACGTTGCCGTCCATAATCACGCCATATTGTCTTAAACCCAAAGACATCAGCGCACCTGCGGTAGACGGGCCGATGCCTGGTAGTTCCATCCACTGCTCAAGATTGATTGGAAAATGTCCCTGACGTGCAACAATACCCGCGGCTTTGTGTAAGTTCCGAGCCCGTGCATAGTAGCCTAAGCCAGCCCAATAGGGCGCCACATCATCCCAAGAGGCATGGCCTAAATCTTCAACAGTCGGAAATCGTTGAATAAATCGATCAAAATATTGTAGGACAGTTTTGACTTGGGTTTGTTGCAGCATAATTTCTGAAACCCACACTTTGTAAGGGTCATCCTTCACTTGCCACGGTAAGTCATGACGACCATGGACATCAAACCAGTCGAGAAGGGCATCAGAAAAGTTAAACATGCAATACAGTCAAAATTGAAAAAACCTGCCTAGTATACATCTTTCAATAGGCATTCTTTTTGTTCAAAACGAAAACTGTATATCAGGGGAAATGCAAAAATAGTGGCTATCAAAAAAGGAGCCGAAGCTCCTTAGTGAGTGTCAATTTTTAAATTTTAGCTTTTAAAGCCCCAGCGGGTATCAAGCGCCAATGTTTGGTTTTCATAACGTGGAATAATGTGAATATGCACATGTTCAGTGGCTTCGCCAAAAACTTGTCCATCATTAAACCCAATATGAAAACCAGTGGGTTGATAGCGTAAATTTAATTCATTACGCGCTTGTTCAAGTAAGGACATTAAACTTTTACGTTCTTTATCAGTAATTTCAAAAAATGAACCAACATGCCGTAGTGGGACAATGACAGCATGTCCTTTAGACAGTGTATGTGGTTCAGGAAGTACAACACCAAAATCATTTTTTGCAATAACGTCATATTCGTCAAAATTGCAATATGGACAATTGAGTTCTGTCATTGTGCTCTCCTCATTTTTATAAACCTTAGAATTAAATATTGGTATTGGCTCTTATGGCTTTAAGAACCAAGCTGGCGTGCTAACAAGGCATACATGGCCGCTAAGCTTTGCTGTTCTGCAGCAGCGTTATAAGCTAAATCTACGCCGTTGGCTTTGGCACGTTCATCCGCCATCGGGTTGCTAAAGCCATGTTTTGCACCTTCATAAATATTGATTTGATACTGCACTTGGGCAGCATCCATTTCATTTCTAAAGGTTGCAACATCATCTAAGCTCACCATCGAGTCGAGCGCACCATGTTGCACTAAAATCTCTGCTTGGACTTGTCCTGTTTGTGCAGGAGTCGCTGTAGCAAGTGTTGCATGGAAAGTCACCACGGCTTTTAATGCAGCACCTGAACGAGCTAAATCCAGCACGACTTTTCCACCATAGCAAAAGCCTATAGCTGCGAGTTTATCTGCATTTACTTCTTTTTGCTGTGCCAAAGTGTTTAATGCAGCAGACGCACGGGTCACAATGGTGTCGGCATGATCAAAAGTCTGCATCATCCATTCATAAGCTTGCTTGGCATCTGTGGTGACTTTTTTGTCACCATACATATCCAAAGCGAAAGCAGCATAGCCTTGTTCTGCCAATTCACGCGCACGTTGTTCGGTATATTCATTGCGTCCCCACCATTCAGGGGCAACTAATACACCTGCGATCGCAGTGTCTGACTCTGGTGCGGCAAAATAGCCAAAAAGTTGAGTTCCATCCGCTGCTGTATATTGAATTTCGCGCGTCTTAATTTTAACGGTCATGGTCAAATCCTTATGTGCGGCTACGCAGTTAATGAAGATTTAAAATAAAGGGAAATGAGTTTTTGTGAAATAAATATAAGATATCAATGTGAATTTTAAGTCAAATCAATCAAAAAAATTGTAAAAGAAAATAATGGAAAGAAGAAATATTGAGGAGCACCGAGATTTGTCGATGCTCCTAAAGAGAGTATTGTTATTTCGGGAGAACTTCAATGAGCTCTACATCAAAAATCAGCGTGCTATTTGGCTCAATGACGTCTGCTGAACCAATTTGACCATAGCCTAAATTTGCAGGAATGAAGAAGCGATATTTTGCACCTTCTTTCATCAACTGTAGACCTTCTGTCCAACCCTGAATGACTTGACTCACTTGGAACATCGCAGGTTGGTTACGTGCAATTGAACTATCAAAAACAGTGCCATCAATTAAGCGACCTTCATAGTGAACTTTCACTGTTGAATTGGCTTTGGGTGATTTACCTTTGCCGGCTTGAATGACTTGATACTGCAGGCCAGATTTCGTGACCAGAATGCTCGGTTTTTTGGCATTTTCAGCAAGGAAAGCTGCACCAATGGTGGCATTCGCATCCGCTTTTTGCTTCAGTTCAATCAGTTGTTTCGCTTCGGTTTGCTTTTTATATTGGGTTAAGGCACGGGTCATTTCTTCATCTGTTAATGACGAAGTTTGACCTTTAGATGCTGCCTTTAAACCTGCAACAAAAGCATCAATATCTAAGTCCTTAATGGATTCAGCATTACTGCGTCCCATTAAATAACCAAAACTATAACCGACTTGTTCTGCAGCACTACTTTTATTACTGACGTCTTTGGCAAATACAGTGCTTGAGCAGAGTGCCAAACACAACATACTGATCTGTAATTTCATGACCGAGTCTCAAAATAAAGCAGGAGAGCGAAAAGCTCTCCTGTACCGTTTTTATTATTTAACTTCAATGAGTTCTACATCAAAAATTAAAGTACTGTTCGGTGGAATCGTTCCTGGAACACCTTGAGCACCATAACCTAGGTTTGAGGGAATATATAAAGTAGCTTTGCCACCTTCCTTCATTAACTGCAGACCTTCAGTCCAACCCGGAATTACTTGGTTCAATGGGAATTCAATTGGCTCGCCGCGCTGTACTGAACTATCAAATACTGTGCCATCCACTAACTTACCTGTGTAGTGAACTTTAACAACTGATGTGGCTTGCGGTTGTTTACCTGTACCTTCTTTCGTTGTTAGGTACTGTAAACCAGAAGCAGTGGTTTTAACCCCCGCTTTGCTTTTGTTTTCCGTTAAGAAATTATCACTGCTACTTTGTGCTTGCTTATTGCTTTCAAGCTGCTTGTTTTGCATTTCTTGCTGGAACTCAGCATATGCTTTTTGTAATTCTTCTTCAGTATATGCAGGTTTTGCACGAGCATGGCCTGCACGAACGCCAGTGACAAAGCTATCAATATCTAATTCTGGAGGCGTTTGATGGGCAACTTCATAACCAAGGGCATAACTGATTTTAGCGACAGCAGAAGCATTTGCAGCTGGTTGAGTTGATGTTGCTGATTGCGTAGCAGGTGTTTTAGTTGCATAGTAAACAGGAACAAGTGCGGCACCGCCGAGTAATACAGCGACAGCGATAGGTAGGGCCTTACTCATATATTTTCCCACAATTATTTTATATGTAAAAAGTTGCTGAAATTCTAGCAGACTTTTCCTGTTCAGCGCTTACCTATCTCTATGATCAGGTAAGGTGCAGGAAAGATCATCATAGTCATGTTCTTATTTTTATACTATAACGGTATGAATATATAAAACATTTTTTATACAGAATGATGTGTGCTTAAAAAACAGGAGGGTTTAACTTGGTAAACTATACATACTCATTAGGAGTTTACCATGAGCAAGAAACAGAAGACTTACACCGCAGAATTTAAAGCTGAAGCCATAAAAGCCATTG
>NZ_VPAM01000002.1:0-42794 GCF_013419215.1 Acinetobacter sp. YH12096
CAGCTCGCTCATACTGATAATCATCAGGATATTGTTCAACATCCTTCAATATTTGCTCTCTGCTAATTTTAGCTGGACGGCCAGGAATAGGTTTGTTTGTAGTGGACTTTTTCCAGTTCTGAATCGTCTGTATACAGATGTTAAAATGCTGTGCTGCTTTTCGCACAGACATTTCATCTCGAATCATAATTTCTATGACTTTATCTTTAAAATCTTTTGAATATCCCATATCTCTATTGTTCTATAGTTTTTAGGATTTGGCTATATCTTTCAATTCGCTATACCAATCGTTTAGAAGCAGCAAATTTACGAGCATCAGTCGGTACGACCGGTGATTCATACGATAACGCTTTGGCTGAAACAGTGAATGGGTTATACAAAACAGAGGTGATTGAATATTTAAAAGCAGACTGGCAAGGTTTAGCGGATGTACAACTTGCGACATTAAATTGGGTAGATTGGTTCAACAAAAAGCGTGTACACAGCGCATTGGGTTATGTATCGCCTTTTGAGTTTGAAGCAATGTACTATGATAAGATTAACCCGTTAGGTCACGTGGCCTAACTTAAATAAAAATGTCTCCGACAAACCCGGTACGGTTCACTCTGTATCTTTATTTAGAGATTTATCACTTAAGGTAAAATATTTATTGAATTCGGGGTTAAATTGACTCCCTGAAAAGGCGATTACTTTTTTAAATGGATAGCGTTTTTTTATTTCACTTATTATATGCCCACCTTCAAATTTTGAACCAAATGCTTTACCTACCCCAATAATGTCACAGACGATAAGGTCATACGCTTCCACAGCATTTATATCTTCAATATCAGAAACTACTTTTAAATTAAAATCATGATTTTTGAGTAAGTGCTCATATTGAAAACCTTGATCGTCAATACATAAAATTTTGAATTTATTTCTATCTATAGTTTCAATTGAACCAACTCTTAAGTCAGAAATATCAAATTTTTTTTGAATTTTCACATTTCTTTTAAAGAATCCAAACATATTTAAAAATTCTAATTTTCAATTTCTTAATTATATGTTTAATCAAATTTTATGCAATAAAAACCTCCCAATTGGGAGGTTTTTTATTGCTGAATATCAGCAGTAAATGACTTAGCGAATCATTGGAACGATCCAACTGGTAATGATCAGCAAAATACCGAAATGTCCCAATTTACGGGTGACATATACCAATTTTGACGGCTTTTGTTCCAATTGTTTCGCATAGTCTTCGATGCTAATGCCTTGTTTTGCATTACTGGTAAATAAAAACACCGCCAAATCGATACAAATTAAAATCGTACCAACGTCTGCCACCACTTCCATTAAATCGTATTGGCCGCTGATCAAGGCGGTTGACACTTGATAAACAAGGAAAAGTGCAAAAGCGATGCAGGCATACTGCAAAACAGTTAAAAATATCCGCATAAATCTATACTAAATAAGCTCAAAATTTTGAAATAGGATTATAGCGTCCCTCGCAAGAGATTACTGTAACGCTCAGAGTGCTTGCATGACTGCTGGGAAATGTTGCATTTCAACCAACTCCAAAAACTCATCGCCCATACGCTGACTTTCAGCCACACATTGATTCCACATTTTAATGCGTTGTTGGTTGTCTAAGCCTTTGAGGGTAAAGTCTTTACGGTCAGGCAGTCGGCCAAGCGGCAAGCTTGCAAGGTATTCTTGTGAAGGTGACAGTAACAGGGTACGCACCTGATTTTCAGGATTGGCTTGGCGTTTAAATAATTTATCAAACCAACCTGGGGTGATGCTATCCGTGAAATGTGGATACAGCACGATGCCCTGACTTTGGAAGGGTAGGTCAATATGATAGTCAATCAGGCCGCCATCGCGGTAACTGCCTTGTGGCGCATCAGGGATATCACGTATCGCGGCCATGACACCGGGAATAGATGCAGAAGCCATAAGCCACGGCATGACACTGTCTTGAGTCAATGCATGGTAATGCGTGGTAAAGCCATCATCCGCCACGGTAAATTGATGACCTGATACAGGCTGACTAATTACACGCTGCATGAAATAACGACTGTGTTTACGTGCGAGCGCTGTCGTGCCCACGATCCCTGCGACAGAGGCTAACAGCGGCAGGGCTTTATCACTTTGGAAAATATGCTGAGCTTTGACTGAAAGCACAGTGAGGTGATAATCCGGGTGATTAACCAGTGCCGCTTCTTGACCTTGAATCAAATCGATCAGCATGCCACGACACACATCGCTGACTTCTTGACGGCTCATCTTTTTATGAAAGCTCAGATTGGTATACAGCTCAGAGAGGCGTTTCGTCCCTTCAATGGCTCCCCAAGCAGCAATACTGGCAAAGCGCCAACTGCCAATCGATGAACCAATTAAAGTACGCTTTTGTTGCGCGCGTGGCAAAAAGTCAGCAAAAATCGCCTGATCTAAACCTTGAATACCAATGCCTTTCGGACCACCCGCAGCACCGGGCAGGATATCCACTTGAGCAGCGTTTAAACCCTCTTGTTCAATCAGTTGGCGGGCTAAATGGCCAGCACGGATATTGAGCGCAGGCGGTCTTTTTTGCAAAATTTGAGTCATGGTAGTCGCTTAAAATACAGTCGTAGAATTATTCTAATGCGTTTTTGCACAGACCCAATGGCTGAAACTTCCGACAAATGACTTCTCAGTCATATCAGGGCGTCTCTCAGGAATGCTGTAATAGTTGTTCGTTATGCCGATGCAATTGAAACAAACTGAGGCAGACGATTGCCCATGTCGCCATTGGAAAGACCGCCCAAGCAAATAGGTTAATGATAAAAATCACGGCCCCAGCTAATAACCAATAATTTAACCCCGCCATCAGCTTTTGCTGTGGCAAACAAAGTAGGAATAAACAGGGAAGTGCATTAAAGAGAATGATCCACCAAAATGTAGCGCTATGCTGCATCCGATACAGGGTGGTGTTGGCTGGCGGTTGCCAGTTTAGAAAAGGCATGTGCATATTTAATTGAACCAACACATCGAGCAGGGTCGAAAAACTATACAGCAAGGCCGTTGCACATGCTCGGAGAGGGTTTCGACCATACAGTACCCCTAAATAACTGTATGACATGGCGTTCAGCCTTATTTAAATTTTTGAATTTTTTGTTTTTATGGCTTTAAGCCTTTTATTGTCAAAAGGCTTAAAGGAGCTATGGATACATCAAGATCATTTAAACACAGATTATTTAAACACACGCCAAATGGCAAGTAAGCTTGAAAGTGCAATTAATACGATGGAAACATACCATGGCGCAATTATCGCGATGGAGAGGAAGATGGCCATAATACTGCCAAAAACCCAACTACGTTTTTGCTGATGTTCCATTTGCAGGCGCATGCTTTGCAGTTCATTCAGTTGTTTGGCATGCCAAGCCGACTGATTTTTTAAACCATTCAGGCTGTCGATCATCAGCGTTGGTAAATCTTGCGCACCTAAAAGTAAGTCTGGAATTTTTTGTCCGAGTTCTTTTAAGTTTTTCTGCGGATTCATTTGCGCTTTAATCCAATCGGTGAGGATTGGTTTTGCCAAACTCCAAATATCCAATTCAGGATAGAGATCAGTTCCTAAACCTTCAACATGGACCAAGGTCTTGAGCAGCAACATCAATTGTGGCGGAATCTCTAAATGGAAACGACGCGCAATATCCATCACTTGAATCAGGATGCCGGCGAAGTCCAATTCATGCATTGGTTTAGAGACCATCGGGCCAACCGTACGACGCATTTCACGTGCTAATGCATCTTGATCTGTACCCGGTGGAATCCAACCCGCTTGATGCACGATTTGAATCAGCTGCATAAAGTCGCTGTTCATAACCGCAAGCAGCATGCGTGCTACGGTCATTTGGTCGTGCTTTGAAAGCTCACCCATAATCGCGCAGTCCAAGGCAATAAAGCGTGGATTGCTTGGATTGATGGTTTCGACGAAGACATTCCCCGGATGCATGTCTGCATGAAAGAAGTTGTCGCGGAACACTTGGGTAAAGAAAATGGTGAGCCCTTTTTCGGCTAAATCTTTACGATCCATGCGCAAGCGATCAAAGGTCGCAATATCAGAAATCGGCACACCGGTAATACGTTCTTCGACCATGACATCACGGCTGTCCATATAGACTTCAGGCACGTACATCATGCTTGAACCGGTGAAGTAATGACGCATACGACGTGTGTTATCCGCTTCTAAAGTCAAATCCAATTCATTGAGAATAATTTGACGGTAGTCCTGAATAATTTCGGACAGATGCAGGGCACGAGCGGCTTCTAGGCGTTTTTCAAGGAACTGACCAAGCCACTCTAATATTTCAAAATCATGCAGAATTTGATTGCGAATATTCGGGCGAGTCACTTTCACCACGACTTCGCGACCATCATGCAGGGCAGCAGTATGCACTTGTGCAATAGATGCTGCGGCTAATGGTTGCTCGTCAAAGCGTGCAAATAAGGTATTAACATCGGCTTTAAGTGATTCCTGAATGCGCATTTTGGCAACGTCATTCGAAAAAGGTTTTACACGGTCTTGTAGAAGCACCAATTGCTGTAAAACTTCAGGTGGAATCAAATCACGACGGGTAGACAGTAATTGCCCCATTTTAATGGCCAGCGGGCCCATCTCTTCCATGGCTTCTTTGAGCTTGAGCGGATTTTTTCGCTCGCGGCTTGACCATGCCGCAGGGTGCATGCGAATGAGAGAAAGAATATGACGGGCTTTTTCCGGTAATTCTTCCGCAGGAAACAACGTGTCGAGTCTATAGTGCGCAGCAATGCGCCAAAGGTCGAGTAAACGTGAAACGTGCGGAATCATATATGCAATTACCTAGTCTTAAGTGTTGTCTTGTAATGAGTCAATTTGGCTGTGCAGCTGCTGAATTTTTGCTTCTGCACGGTCCAGATTTTGATTCAAAATTCGGGTGTCTTGATTCAGGTCATCCATTTGCCAACGTGGGGCAAGCAAGCCTGAATCTTCTTTTAACGCGTCTTCAGCAAAGAACAAATGGCTTTGTAAAGTACGTTTGAGATGTTTGGGTGCAAGTTGTAACTTACCAATTTCATGCGCAAGGCTTGGACCAATCCAAGGGCTTAGATGCGAAGCTAAATCGGGCTCAGCTTGCTGCATAATGCGTTGGATATCCTGCAATAAGTGATAATCACCTTGCAATGGGATATTGCCGACATCTTCAGCCAACAGCAGTTTAAGGAGCTCGACGACCGTTTTGACATGTAAGGTCGCCGTTGCTTCGGTTGTACTTGACTGCTGCTCGAAAGGGCGTTGCTCAAAGATAGATGCGGTTTCAGAGTGTCCAGTTGGCGTCGGTTCTAAGCGAACTTTCTGATTGTCAAAAAACACATCCACCGACAACTGTGGTGAATCGATCACCACACGAAGCATTTTGCCTTGCAATTCATTCAGTTGGATGCGGGTAATCGCATCCAAATCAATGACATGATGAATTAAGCGTTCAACTGCACCAAGTGCGAGAATCGACCACATAGTTCAGCCTGCAGTATTAAAGTTTGAAACCACGGTGTACAGCCACGATACCACCCGTTAAGTTGTGGTAATCACAGTTTTGGAAGCCCGCATTTTCCATCATACCTTTAAGAGTACGTTGGTCTGGGTGCATACGAATTGATTCTGCAAGGTATTTATAGCTTTCAGAGTCATTCGCTACGATTTTACCCATGATCGGTAATGCAGTGAATGAGTACAAGTCATACAGTTTTGAGAAAGGTTCAAATACCGGTTTAGAGAATTCTAAAATCAGTAAACGACCACCTGGCTTAAGTACGCGGTACATGGCAGCTAGTGCAGCATCTTTGTCAGTCACGTTGCGTAGACCAAATGAAATGGTCAATAGGTCAAAACTGTTGTCTGCAAAAGGTTCTAAAGTTTCAGCATTGGCCAAAACGAAATCGACATTGGTACAACCAGCATCAATGAGGCGGTCACGACCGACATTGAGCATCGATTCGTTAATGTCTGAAAGCACCACATGACCTGTCGGGCCAACTTCACGGCTAAATACTTTGGCAAGGTCACCAGTACCGCCTGCAATATCTAGGACGTGCTGACCGCGACGTACACCAGACATGTTAATGGCAAAGCGTTTCCATAGACGGTGAATACCAAATGACATTAAATCATTCATGATGTCGTATTTTGCAGCCACTGAGTGGAAAACTTCCGCGACTTTTTGCGCTTTGTCTTCGCTGCTCACGGTCTGATAACCAAAGTGTGTGGTTGGCCCAACATTACCTGTGTTCGCGCCACGTGGCAGATTATATTTGGGTACTGAACCTGTCACAGGTGTGTCGGTCAGACGTTGTTCTAAAGATTGTTGCTGACCTTGCGCTGTCCCTTGTGGTAAAGGCTCAGTTAAGAATGGACTCACTTTGTCTGTATTTTGTGCCGACTCAGGTGTAGGGGCAGGCGTTTGATTCTCGTTAGACATTAGAGTCACTCCTAACTTATAAATAGGGTTAATGTTGCTTTGCAAGCATGATGACAGATTCTCTGTTGTTATACAGCAGTCATTTGCATTTGTTGTGAATAATATACAGAAAAAATAAGGGTCTGCTGTAATTGCTTTGCAAATCCCCTATAAAAAATCTGAATTCAGTCTTGCAAGCCCAGTTTGTTTTATATCAAACATGGGCTTTGTGGGATGTAAGTTTTGTTAAGCCGCAGGCTGAAACGGGTTCGGGTCACCGGCATGTACACGGTCAACGATTTGGCGTTCTACAGCGGTAAATTCGCGGACAAATTTTTCTGCTGACTTGAGCGGTTTCATCGCCAAGAAGCCATCTTGCATAAAGTCGTACATCACTTCGAAGTTGTATTTGTTTGCTGCGCCCTTACACATTTTAAAGGCGGTATAGACCATAAACGAGCGCATATATTTATCTAAATTACGACCTAAATCGTCTAACAGTTGCAGTTGCAACATGCGGTCTTTGCCCTGATCGAGCTTGAGATAGGTCTGGCGCATCATTTCATCGGTCAGGGTTGGATTATTTGGATAATCTTCCAGTAATTGAATGGCCACTTGTTCGTCAAGCTGTACGGCCAATATCGCAAGTTGTACGCCCGAAGTGCCGGTCTTAATGGCATTGTCTGGAATTAGTTTTTCTGCTTTATGCGCATAGCGGGTGAGACGTGCAATTTGTGCAGCTAATGCATCAAAATCAGGACCGCCATATAAACGGTTAATAAAATATTCAGACATCAGTACATTGTGTTTTTCAGCAAATTGCACAGCATGCGTACGTTGCATGCGCTGTTTTTGCCACTGTTGGACATCTTGTAAACGCTGTAAAATTTCTGGCTTTTTGTGGTAATTCAACTGGTAATACAGTTCAAGTAAATCATCTAATACCGCAAGTTTGGACATTGAGTGTCTCAATTATTTTTTAGATGTTTGAATCTTAGTGGGTGTTGGAGCTTAGGGCTATGACAAAGTGACGAAATTACAGGTCAATCTGAGTCAGTTTGTTGCAGAAACGGTCATATTTTGCATTTCAGCACATACATGAAAGCATTGTTGTGTGATGAACGGCATGGTTATACTCAAAACAGAATAAAACCAAGGGTCCGCCATGAGCTTAAAAGAAACAGAATTTCAATTGATGGATGAAGAACAACTCTCGGTTGAGCTGATTGAAGCGCAGTATCAACTAAAAAATACCAACCGTCAGCCCAATGCCAAAAGCGTGTTGATTTTAGTGAGTGGAATCGAGCTTGCGGGTAAGGGCGAGGCTGTCAAACAGCTCCGCGAATGGGTCGATCCACGCTACTTAAGGGTGAAAGCGGATGCCCCGATCATGTTTAATCAAAAACAAACCTTTTGGCAGTCTTATGCACGGTTTATTCCTGCCGAAGGGCAAATTATGGTGATGTTTGGAAACTGGTACAGTGATTTGCTCAGTACCGCCATGCATGTGTCGAAGCCTTTGGATGAAACCTTATTTGATGAATATGTCGAGAACATGCGAGCCTATGAACAAGACCTAAAAAATAATCATGTCGATGTGATTAAGGTCTGGTTCGATTTATCTTGGAAATCCTTACAAAAGCGCTTGGATGAAATGGACCCGAGTGAAGCGCGTTGGCATAAATTGCATGGTTTAGATTGGCGCAATAAAAAACAATATGACAACCTACAACGTTTACGTCAGCGTTTTAGTCATGACTGGGTCATCATCGACTGTGAAGATGAGCAAGTCCGTGATCAACAATTTGCACAGCATATTTTACGGACCTTAAAACATTGTCCAGCACATGAAACCAAAGCGGCGGGGCGCTGGAAACAAGCCAAAACACCACAGGCGTTATTGGAACCCAGCACTGTCGTGGCTGATGAGGCTGATTATAAAAAAGAATTAAAAAAATTAAGCCGCAAGGTGGCTGAAGCTTTACGTTTTGATTCACGCAATGTGGTGATCGTCTTTGAAGGAATGGATGCCGCAGGAAAGGGCGGGGCAATTAAACGCATCGTCAAAAAGTTGGACCCACGCGAATATGAAATTCATACCATTGCAGCACCCGAAAAATATGAGCTACGCCGTCCATACTTATGGCGCTTTTGGAATAAAATTCTCCCTGAAGAAAAGATCACGATTTTTGACCGCAGTTGGTATGGTCGCGTCTTGGTTGAGCGGATTGAAGGCTTTGCCAATACGGTTGAATGGCAGAGGGCCTATGATGAAATCAACCGTTTTGAAAAGGACTTATATGACAGTCAAACGGTCGTTATCAAGTTCTGGTTAGCCATAGGAAAGGATGAGCAAGCTGCACGGTTTAAAGCTCGAGAAGAAACCGCGCATAAGCGTTTTAAAATTACTCCAGATGACTGGCGGAATCGTGACCGTTGGGATGACTATCTCAAAGCTGCCGCAGATATGTTGCAACGTACGGATACAGAATATGCGCCGTGGCATGTGATCGCGACCAATGACAAACATAGTGCGCGCTTACAGGTATTAGAGACGATCTTAGCGCAATTGAAAGCAGATTGAATGCATGAAAAAAGCCACGATATTCGTGGCTTTTTTCATTTTCAAAACTAGCTCATTTTCAGATCTACTTAATCTTTAGATCTATGGTTTAGATCACTTTGATTTATAAACGATGTTGATGCGCTAGATATCGCCGTTAAACATTGTTCGGCGTTGGGACAGGTTGGTTCGGAAATTTCTGTTGAATACGCTTCGCCAATTGGTAGCTTTCTTCTACATGGGTTTCAGCGACTTTTTTCATCACAATATAACCCAAACTGGCTGCCACCAATTGTCCACCTAATGGAATAAATTTAGTGACTTGTTTGGTAATATATTTTGCTGCAATGTTATTTAGCGATTTTTTCATCGCGGTTCGTGCAACCACTAAACCAGAAAATTCGACACCACGTTTACGCAGTTCTGTCCAATGAATTTGTTTGGTTTTTGGATCATACACACTAATTTGATCTGGCGCTAAACCAAAACGCGCATTAATTTCTGGAATGAGCTGTGACAAAATTCCGACGTCAATCACCACATCCAAAAATGGCACAGGAATAATAGCTGCACCTGCTGAAAAATAAGCACGTTTTTTGACGAGCTCTAAGCATTCAGCGCGAATAATGTCCAGATTTAAGTTAGGGTCGATGGAATCAGGAATGTTATCAATTTTCATAAGCAGATACCCTTGATACTGGATTGGTTTTTTTCTCATAAAGTATCATTAAGATACTTGTTTAAAAGCATTTTTTGCAATCTATTCTCTTGTCAAAGTCGCATAGACAGCCCAAGATGTATAGTAAATAATCATTGTTGTTTTGTAGTAGTTGGTCACTCAGGCTGTAAAGGTAATCCATGGCAATACATGTAATTCAAAGTCAACGAATCGAAGTTTTGGTGGATTGTCTAATCGAAAAATTGAAATCGAATCAATCGACCAATGCTTTGTCCGTCTTGCAAGAACGACATATCGTGGTGCCCGATCAAGCCATTGCTGCATGGTTAGAAAAACAAATTGCTGAAAAAATCAGTATTAGTGCCAATATTAAGCATCATCGTAAAATTTTAGGGTTGCAGTGGAAAGCCTACGATTGGGCCTTGCCGAATAAACAAGACCGAGAGCGGATTAAAGGTATCAACATGCCGCCGTTGATTATGCAATGGCGTATTTATAATGCTTTAGCGGTTTTTATTGCAGCTGATCAGTTTGATGCAGCACAGATTCCGACAGATGTTCAGCCCTTAGTTCAGCGTATTTTTGACAGCACAGCACAGCTCTCAGATCGAAAAAAACGTGAGCAAAAGCGGCAAGAAATGTTGTACTGGATCGCTGCTCAAGTCACTCGGCTTTTTACCAACTACATGGCCTTTCGTGGCAGTTGTATTCATACCCCAGATGAAGGTGTTGAGCACTGGATTTGTCCACATTGCGATACCGATTGGTTGAAGGCGTGGAGTCACAATCAGCCTTTAAATATCATGCAACTCACAGGTCTGAAACCTGAACAAGCCGATGAATATCTACCGACGCAGGCTCGACAACTGGAGCATTGGCAGCGTTGGTTATGGCATCAAGTATTCCAAAAAGACTTTAATGACCGTCAGGAAATAGACAATAAATTTTGGTTTGCCTTGGCGCGTGCTGAGCAAAATCGGCAGCAGCAGTTTGATTTGGATGCTGAGGATGATGAACGCGATGATGATGAGCGTCATCAAACCTATAACGGTTTGCCTGAACAAATTTTTGTTTTTACGACCTTAGAATTACCACCTGCACAACTGAAATTTTTATATCGCTTGGCGGCGTATACCAAAGTACATTTGTTGTATTTCAACCCATCGCGTGAGTATTGGGCAGACATGGTCGATCCAGTTTGGAAAGATCGTTATAACTTGAAATTACAACAGCGTTATATTGAGCGAAATCCCAATGTCAGCACAGCGCAAATTCAGGCCTATCTGAGTACGACCAATGCCGAATTTCGTGAATCACAGCATTCATTACTGACGCGTTTAGGCAAGCGTGCGCGGGATAACTTTGCATTATTGGTGAATATGTCTGGTGGCGAAGGCTGGGAAGATATTTTTCCAGACACCGAGCCGACAACACTGCTCGCTCAAATTCAATATGACATCATGACCTTAGAAGAACCCGAGCAGCATCAATATGCACTCGCGGGGGCAGATGAATCGATTCAATTTCATGTCTGTCATTCTAGCCTGCGTCAGTTAGAAGTTTTACGTGAGCAGTTGGTATATTGGTTGGCCGAAGGCTCGGAACAAGAGCCACGCCATCCGGGTGATATCTTGGTATTGGTGCCAAATTTAAAAGAACTGGAACCGCATATTCGGACGGTCTTTTCGACGACTCGTGGCATGGGACGCAGTGCGGTGGATTTACCTTATATCCCAGTCAAAATTGCAGGGGTGGTCAGCCAAGATATTCAAAATGCATGGCAAGCTTTCGTTGGACGCATTGAAATTAGCCAAGGTCGTTTTACCGCAGAAGATTTTCATGATTGGCTGAATTTGAATGCGGTGCAAGAACTGTATCAGCTCGACCATGTGCAAATGGAACGTATGATGGAACTGCTGATTCAAGCCGGTTTCCGTCGTGGTTTAGACGAACAGCACATGTTGGCTTATTTGTCCGAGCAAGACCGAGATTATCGTTATACCTTTAAATTTGCATTAGACCGTTTAGCTTTAGGAATTGCGATACCACAACATGCCGTATTTGAGGACACCTTAAGTTTTGCAGGGGTGTCGAGTAGTGATTTTGAGTTGGTTCAAACTTTAATTCAGATCTACCGAGATATCAGTGCGCGTCGAGATTGGCTCAATCCGAATCTCAGCACACAGACTGTCAAAGTGTGGTTGCAACAATTAGATGCAGATTTAAAGCCTTTTGTGGAAGCCAGTGGTCGAGCATTTGAAACCATTCGCAGTGTGATGCGTGCGATGACGCAACGTCTGCATAATGCCCAAAGTGATAAAGTTGAGTCGCTCCCAAACAGCTTTAATTTGCCATTATCTTTGCTGCTCAAAGAAATACAACAAGGCATCGATAGCTCTGCCGATCAGATCGAACCGACAGGATCAGTGACCTTTGCGGACATGGGGAAAATCCGCCAAGTCCCATTTTCATTGGTGGTGTTAATGAACATGGATAGCGGCAAATTTCCGCGTCGTGATCAGCAAGTGCCTTTTGATTTGATGGATGTGTTTAAACCGGTTTTGGGTGATCGCTCTCGTTTGGAAGATGATAAAGGTGCATTTTTAGATGCCTTGTTATTTGCCCGACAGTCCTTGTGGATTTTCTATAATGGCTTTGATGTCAATGATGGTGAAAGTCGGGAGCCATCATCCGTGATATATGAATTTAGCCAGTTCCTCGCACGGATGATTCAGCCGCAGCAATTGAACCAACCCCATGATGCCATGCTGGATTTGGATGGCTTACGCATTCCACAGCAGCTCGAGCCGCTATACCATATTTATCCTTTGCAGCCTTTTGACCCGATGGGTTTTCAGCAGTCGAAAAACTTACGATATAAAGATCAATGGTTTGCTGTGGCGGAACATATTTTAGATCAGTCTGGACAACGCCAATCGTGGATTAACCGTGATTATCCTGTGCATGATGAGCAAGAAGTACGGGTTTTAGATGGTCAAGAATGGATTAAAGATGTGGTGTTTCCTGCCCGTGCATATTTGAAAACGCTTGGCGTGGCCAGTGTCTATACTGGTGACCAATTGCCGCAGCAAGAGCCTTTATTGCTCGACCGTTTACAGCAATATCATGTCCGTGACTTATTGCAAAAGCATTATGTGCAACCTGCCTCTCGTGTCCATCAAGCTGAGGATCAGAACTCTACGACTCCAACTGAACCGGATATGGCCTTGTTCCAAGATGTACTGCCTGTGGGACATAGTCAAATAGCGACTTGGAAGCTCAGTTTGCAAGAGCAGGCACAGTTATTAGAGCGTTTGGATGGACGCCGTGTAACCGCGACCACCTTACAAAACTTACAGCTTGAACCGCATTTGATACTGAGTATCACCGTGCCTGAAGACTCTCAGAGTATGCATTGGTTAAGCTGTATGGCGTCTGGGGCAAAGCCTAAGCGTCAGACGCAAACCTGGCTCGAATATCTATTGTGGTTGAGCTATTTAGACTTAGGCGATGAGGGCGCGACGTATCGTCGTGAAGTGATTTGTAATGATAAAAGCATAGTCTGTTGTGGATTAAGCTCTGCACAAGCCAAGCTGCAGCTCAGTGAATGGGTGGCGATGTGGAAACATGCACAAAAACGTCCTGTGGTGCTGCCTGCTGCCTTAATTCGCCAAGAAAAATGCACTTGGGTGGAAAATGAAACAGGCCAACTCATGCCTGATAATTTTGCAAAGCTTCAAGAGGAATGGCTGAAAAATCATAGTTTTGGTGGAGTGGAGTTGGAGTCGAATGAAGCCAATAGCCACCATCGTGATTGGAGCTTTATTTTACAGCAACAAGCGGCAGATGAACTTCTGGCATTGTCCTGTCGTTATTATGCAGAACGTTTATATCATGTGATGGATACCGAGGCGGATGACGGCCTAAAAAAACTTAATGTCATCAAGCCTGAGGTGAAAAAATGAATATGCCACAGCAAGCGATGAAAATGTCCACCAACCCGATTGCAGACATGAGCTTTACCGGACTGCACTGGATTGAAGCCTCTGCGGGTACTGGGAAAACCTATACGCTTTCCAGTCTGATGGTGCGGATTTTTCTCGATCGCTATATGCCAAATCAGGTCATTGCCACCACCTTTACACGTAAAGCCACAGCGGAACTCAAAGCGCGGGTACGACTGCGGATTGAAGAAACCCGTGACTTTATTTATGGCCTGCTCGCGGCATCTCAAGGTGAGTTGGCCGAACTTCAGCAAAGTTTGAGTGACCCCTTGTATCAGCAAGTGCTGAAAGATCATGGGCATCACTTAGATTATGCCTACAATCGTCTGAACGTGGTCTTACAACAATATGAAGAACTCTTTGTCGGAACTTTAGACAGCTTTAGTCAAAAGTTATTACGTGAATTTGCCTTTGAAAGTGGTCGTATCGAACAGGTGCAAATCAGTGATGATGAAGACCTGCATATTGAACGGATCATTCATGATTTATTAAGAGATTGGATTCAGCAGCAGCCTGCGCATTTGATTGAATATTTGATGTTGAATCATCAGTTGAAAGGTCCTGAATACTATCTTAGTGTAGTAAAGGAAAGTCTAAATTTCCCATCGGTGGATTTGCGCGTCCCTGAATTACCCGAAAATGCTTTGGCGCATTTTGAAGCGATGTGTCATCAGCTTGCGCAAATGCTGCCTGCCGCTCGTGTAGAGCTTGCAGCGTGTTTTGATGCAGGAAGTCATTATAAAAACTTGGTGGACGCTCGACGTTTTAATAAAGGTGCATTCTTTGTTACCTTTAATACACGCATTCCCGAGTTTTTACAGCACTTTGAAGCAGCGGGTAGCCAAGGGGTTTTGACTCAGTCCGATGTGTTACAACAGACAATGAAAGCCATTCGCCCATTGTTTTATGATCCGAATAAAACTGAATTTAAGCCACGTGTCTTTAAAGACAAAGTCGTTGAAGAGCAGCCTGATGTCTCAAAAGCGTTTTATCAACATGCTTTTGTTCAACAACTCCGAGCGGTGCTCAGCGCTTATGAACATATCAATCAAGCAGAACAATACCTGAATTTTTATTTGGCGCAGGAAGTCAAAAAGCGTTTGCCTCAAGTGTTGTCCCACGCTGGGGAAACCACCTTTTCACAACAAATTCGGACCTTATCGGAAGCCTTACAGCAAAGCTCAGCCGCAGGGAAAGACAGTTTTGCTGCTCATGTTTTAGCACGATATCCGCTGATTTTAGTCGATGAATTTCAAGATACCAACCAAGATCAAGATGACATGCTGTCTAGCATTTGGCGGGTCAAGGAGCGCTTACATCAGGGCTGTATGATTATGGTCGGCGACCCGAAACAGGCGATTTATGGGTTCCGTGGCGGTGACATGCTGACCTATCGTAAAGCGCGTCATGATATTCAAGCCAAGGGTGGGCGTTGTTATACCTTGAACAAAAACCATCGTTCAGTCAAAAACTTGGTTGAAGTGGTGGATGCCTTGTTTCATCGGCAAATGGACTTTGGTGAGCAAGTTGAATACACCCCGATTCAAGCAGGTGAGCGTGAGCATCCGCCGTTGATTGATCATGAGCAAGTCAATCCACAACCGCTGCGTTGGTTGGCTTTGGATGAAACGCTAAATGAAGCAGAGCAAGTGGCTTGGCAGATTCAGTCCTTGCTCAACCAAGCTCAGCAAGGACATTTATATTTTCAAGACAATAATACCCAGCGAGCACTGACAGCAAACGATATTGCGGTCTTGGGGCAAAACCATTTCGACTTAGAGCAAGTACAGCAATGTTTATTGCAGCTGGGCGTTCCTTGTTATAAAGCATCTCGGGACAGTGTCTATAAAAGTTCCGTCGCACAAGACGTTGCCGCTTTGCTGACGGCGATTTTAAATCCTTATCAAGAAGCCAAGGTGAAACGTGCGCTACTGAGCCGTTTATTGGGTTTTGATCTGAAACAATTGGTCGCACTCGAACAGCAAGCGGATGGACTGAGTGAAATCATCGAAAAACTCGAACAGGTCCGACAAATTTGGAATGAGCAAGGATTCCGCAGCGCGTGGAATAGCTGTATGACGGTCTTTCAGGTGTGGACGCGGTTGGTGGCTGGACAAAGTCGAGATAATGAACGCACAGTGGTGAATTTACGCCATATCGCAGAATTATTAAGTCAGCAAAGTGAACACTACACCGGTGCGCATAAGCTCTATCAATGGTTTATTCGCCAAATCAATTTAGGCATCAATAATGAAAGCACCCAAGAGCGAAAATTGACCGGGCAATTGGGGGTGCAACTGATGACGATTCATGCATCCAAAGGCTTAGAGTTTGGTTGTGTGTTTTTATTGGGAGCAAATGCGGGCTTAAGTGAAAAAGGCAATTTGAATTTTTCCCTTAAAGACAATCAGCAAAAAAGCCTTGGGTTAGAACGTGTGATTGCCGTGAAGTCTTCGGACTTACCTGAAGATGATATTCAACAAAATGATGCGCGCAATGAAGCAGAGCATCATCGCTTGTGGTATGTGGCGTTGACCCGTGCCAGTTATCGTGTTTATGCCGTGCTACGTCATCATGAGGTCGAAAAGAAACAATTGGCAGAAGCACGCTCAGGACTGACTTTTTGGCGTGGAAGCGAACCAGATCTGTTCCAACATGCAGATAGTGTGGATGCTGATGTCTTGCGTGCAGCACCACCGATGTTGACTCAGACTCAGGTTGAATCTGTTGTATTAGAAGCGGAAGAGATACCTAACAGCCATTTTTATCCACGGGAAACCACTAGTTTTACCGCGCTCACGCGTACGGCACATAAGGCACATATACAACGTGACCAACTGGCAGCGGTCATGACCGAGCCAGAAGACAGTGCTGCCGATGAAGTTGAACAGCTTGAAATCATTGAAGCAGAAACGGCAGAGAAAATAAGCTGGATTAAACGGCATTTTCCAAAGGGAACCAAGCCCGGAAGTTTCTTGCACAAGTTGATGGAAAAAGTTCGATTTAGCACCCCAGAAGAGAAGTTGGCCAAAGCCATCGCATCACGTTTTCATAGTGATGTTGAGTTTGATTCGCCGCAAATATTGCAAAATTTGATTAAACAGTTTGGGCAAACGGCGAACCCTGAACAAGATGAAGCTGAACTGATTGAAGAAATGCAGGAATGGTACAGTCAAATCATTCATACACCGTTGCATGATGGTTTTAGCCTGCATCAGTTAAACGATGGCGAATATCGTTCAGAAATGGACTTTCATTTGAGTATGGCAGATCGTGCATTGGCGATACGTAAAATACGCATGCTATTTGAAAGCCTAAAAGAGCCAGATTTACAAATACAAGATTTGAATGATGTGTTTACAGCACGCTATCTGACGGGGTCGATTGACTTGGTGTATTTTGATGGTCAGCGCTATCACATTGCCGATTATAAAAGTAATTTCTTAGGCGATCAGACCGCACATTATGATCATGCCTATATTCGAGAAAGTATGAGTCATTCCAGTTACTGGTTGCAGGCTGCATTATATTTGGTGGCCCTACATCGTTATTTGAAAGCCGTGATGAAAGACTATGACATGAAGCAGCATTTGGGTGGGGCGAGTTATTTGTATCTTCGCGGTATGGATGGACAGTCCGATCGTGGGGTATATCACTGGAAGCCGGCGGATACATTCATTCAAAACCTCGATGCAATATTGAGCGAAAAGGTTGTGGCTAAAACGTGAAAAAACACGAAAAAGATAAAAATATTCACGCTGAAACAATAAGTTGCTTTGTGGATAAGTTTGAGGATAACTGTGTGGAAAATGATCAAAAAGCCTTGTCAGCACAGCCTTTGCACGCGGGACAAGAAAACACTGTAGAAATGCAGGTTTTAGTTACCCAAAATCCCCAAGAAACTGCTGATTTAGATGCGGTTTTGCCGGATTGGATTGACTATTTAATCCAACATTATTTACCCAATCAGGTCAGTCATCCTGCTGCAAATCAGTTAATTCAACAATTGATGCAAGCCGTGGAAAAAGGCGACAGTTGTATTTTGGCCGAAAATGTACAGATTCAATGTTTGGCTCAGATGGTTCAGCTTGAGCAAGCTGAAAAAACGCCGGTTGCGCCTTTTGTATTTGATTCACAGCGACTGTATCTCTATCGCTATTGGGCACTAGAAAATGCTTTAGCCAAGCAAGTTGCACGTTTAAAACAGCAAACAGAGCAAGATCTTAATCAAACGCAGACGCTTAATATTGAAAAGGATTTACTGACCGATCCCCATCAGATCCAAGCACTGCACATGGTGTGTCAGCACAATTTTAATATCATTACCGGTGGGCCTGGGACAGGTAAAACTTATACCTTGGCTCGGATTATTGCCGTGTTGAATGAGCAAAATCCAAATTTAAGAATTGCGATGGCAGCGCCGACAGGAAAAGCGGCGCAGCGAATGGAAGAAGCCTTACAAGCAGCGTTTAAAGATCCTGCATTGCAGCATTATTCGATTATTCACAAACATTTGAAACCCGTAACTTTGCATCGTCTATTGGGTTTAGGGACGCGCGCTATCCCGCGGTTTAATGAGCGCCAACGCTTACCCTATGACGTCATTGTGGTCGATGAAGCCTCCATGTTGGATTTAAGTTTGGCGCAGATGCTATTCGCGGCAATCCCTCAGAACAGTAAGCTGATTCTCTTAGGGGATGCAGAACAGTTGGCTTCGGTCGATGTTGGCGCTGTTTTGGCCAACCTTCAGGATGTCGATGCCTTACAAGCCAACCGTACCCATTTACAGACCAGCCGCCGTTTTGTACAGGGTGCAGCCATTGGTGAGTTTGCTCGTTTTATTCAACAACAAGAACAACAGCAAACAACCACTGAAGTTCTGGCGAAATTCGAACATCAGGTGGTATCTGCATCCGAACTTCAGCCGATTCAACTGACACCGAATATGAGCGATGTGATTCAGTTGCAATATCTCCCCGACGCTACGAACAGTGCGGCACATTGGGCAAAATATTATGATCAACTGATGTATGGTTTTCAGCCCTATGTGGCGTGGTTAAAACAATGGCCAGAGCAACCCGCTGAATATGCAGATTGGTCAGCCCAATTGATTCGCTATTTTGATGATTATCGGATTCTATCGGCCATTCGACATGGAAAATTAGGCTTACACGAACTCAATCAGCAGATTGAACTTCGGGTCTTAAATACCTTGGGTGTGTTGAAACAAGGGGATTGGTATGTCGGTCGTCCAGTCATGATGACCTATAACGATTATCAACTTGGACTATCAAATGGTGATATCGGGATTTGCTTAAAACGACCGATGACGGAAAAGTCGCAGTTTGAGGTTTATTTTCCAAGTTTGGATAAATGGGTGGTGGCAACACGGTTACCTAAAAGTATAGAAACCGCCTATGCCTTGACCATACATAAGTCTCAAGGTTCTGAATTTACCCATACGGCGGTAGTTTTGGAAAATCATGCTACCGAAATGATGAGTAAAGAGCTGATTTATACCGCCATCACTCGTGCCAAAAAAGTGGTGAGTTTGCTTGTTGCAAAAGATGCATTGGCAAAAGCGCTTATAAAAAGAACAGCGCGAGTTAGTGGTCTGTTAGAAAAAATTAACAATCACCTACCTTTGTAAAGCCTAGGCAAAATGTACCGTATTTTGTAAGAAATGGCTTACATCGATTCAGGAGATTTGCGCATAGAGCTTTTTAGAGCTTTTTGAGAAGATGACTTCACAGAAAAAGAACTCAACACGGATGGTTGAGTAAAATCGCAAAAGTATAAGAATAACGTCAAAAGACAGCGAACTTACAGTGAAGTAAGGAAATAGGAAACTTACAGCCGCTAAGCCTTGTAGTTTTGGGAGAGACTACAGGGCTTTTTTATGTCTGGAAAATAAGAAATGCCTATACGCTGTAACAGAAAAGAAATAGAGCTTAACTGATGTACGAAAAAGCTTACATATAGATACGAAAAATACGACTTTTATCTAATAGCCGTTGTGGCAAAATCTACCACATAAGGAAGTGCAAGTTAAAACATGGAATGTTTGACATAAGGACGCGGAAAAGCGCCACATAAAACAATAAATAATAAAACAATAACTAAAAAAGAAGAAACTACAGCGCAAAAAAGCCCGAGCCTAGCTCGGGCTTTTTTTTAATCATTCCACTTTGAGTTTTGCATGCTAAACATCGAGTGGCAAAATATATCAAAAAATCAGTTTAAAATTCATTCAATGACATCGCATTCAACATGTTAGAAATATGCGGTTTTGTGTCGCATAAAGTATCGAAACATATAAAAAATTTATAATGGAATCGATGTGAAAAAAAAGGCGCTATTATCGTCATGAAAACCTGACGAAGTCGGCCATCTCTTTTTGCAATTGGGACGATTTTCCCTTAATATAATGCACTTGCTGTAGTGATGCACGGCAGTCAGCTGATTTATCAGTTGATTCGTATCAAAAGTTAACTTTATAAGCATCTCGGAGAAATCGAATGGCTTTAACAAACGCAGATCGCGCAGAGATCGTTGCAAAATTCGCTCGCGCTGAAAACGACACTGGTTCACCAGAAGTTCAAGTAGCTCTTTTAACTGCTCAAATCAATGATTTACAAGGTCACTTCAAAGAGCACAAACACGACCACCATAGCCGTCGCGGTCTTATCCGTATGGTTAACCAACGTCGTAAGCTTCTTGACTACCTTAAAGGTAAAGACGCTACTCGTTACAGCGCATTGATTGCTGCTTTAGGTTTACGTCGTTAATTCGATTTAAACTTTTATTTTCGGACTATTGCATGCTTAGTGCTGTATTACTGAAAACTAAAGTCTATCCAACCTTGGTTGGATAATGGGGAAGGGGCGTTGATTCGCTCCTTCTTTGTGTCTCAAATTAGTATTTTTAATTAATGTTTTTAATATCTAGTGAGGTCGGCTTCTAAGCTTTGTCATTTATGTTGCAGCGTTTGGGGCGTTGAGTGAATGCCAAACCTTAGGGGTCTCCACTAGAATAAAATCAGGAAAAAATAAAACATGTCGATGTTTAATATTATTCGTAAAGAATTCCAATACGGTCAGCATCAAGTTGTCCTAGAAACAGGTCGTGTTGCGCGTCAAGCGAACACTGTAATCATCACTATGGGTGGTGTACAAGTTCTTGTTGCCGTTGTTGCTCAACCAACAGCTAAAGCAGGTCAAGACTTCTTCCCATTGACTGTTAACTACCAAGAAAAACAATATGCTGCAGGTCGTATCCCGGGCGGTTACGGTAAACGTGAAGGCCGCGCGTCTGAAGCTGAAACTCTTATTTCACGCTTAATCGACCGTCCAATCCGTCCGTTGTTCCCAGAAGGTTACTACAACGAAATCCAAGTGACTGCGACTGTGATTTCTTCTGACAAAACGATGGATGCTGACATTGCTGCAATGTTAGGTACATCTGCTGCACTTGCAATTGCGGGTACGCCTTTCCGTGGTCCAATCGGTGGTGCGCGCGTTGGTTTAATCAACGGTGAATACATCCTTAACCCGAACCACGAACAGCTTAAAGAATCTGACCTTGACCTTGTGGTTGCAGGTACAGAATCTGCAGTATTGATGGTTGAATCAGAAGCGAAAGAACTTTCTGAAGACCAAATGCTTGGCGCTGTATTGTTCGGTCATGACGAAATGCAAATCGCGATCCAAGCGATTAAAGAATTTGCTGCGGCTGCTGGTGCAACAGAGTCTACTTGGACTGCACCTGCGAAAAACGAAGACCTTCGTGCAAAATTAAAAGAAGCGTTTGAAGCGAAAATCTCTGAAGCATACACAATCGCTGTTAAACACGATCGTTATGCAGCACTTGATGCGCTTCAAGCTGAAGCTGTTGCTCAATTTGTTCCAGAAGAAGACGTTGACGGTATCGCTGACGACTTAGCTGAATTATTCGAAGACCTGAAATACCGTACAGTACGTGACAACATCTTGTCAGGTAAACCACGTATTGATGGCCGTGATACTAAAACAGTTCGTGCGCTTGACGTACAAGTTGGCGTGTTAGACCGTGCTCACGGTTCTGCATTATTCACACGTGGTGAAACTCAGGCGTTGGTAACAACAACTTTGGGTAATACACGTGATGCGTTAATGGTAGATACATTAGCGGGTACGAAAACTGACAACTTCATGTTGCACTACAACTTCCCTGCATACTCTGTAGGTGAAACTGGTCGTGAATCTGGTCCTAAACGTCGTGAAATCGGTCACGGTCGTTTAGCGCGTCGTGGTGTACAAGCTGTACTTCCAGCAGCTGACCGCTTCCCGTACGTGATCCGTATCGTATCGGACATCACTGAATCTAACGGTTCATCTTCAATGGCTTCTGTATGTGGTGCTTCTCTATCACTTATGGACGCAGGTGTTCCACTTAAAGCGCCAGTTGCGGGTATCGCAATGGGTCTAGTCAAAGAAGGCGAGCGTTTCGCAGTTCTTTCTGACATCTTGGGTGACGAAGACCACCTTGGCGACATGGACTTTAAAGTAGCAGGTTCTGCAAACGGTATTACTGCACTTCAAATGGACATCAAGATCGAAGGTATTACTGAAGAGATCATGGAAGTTGCATTGAACCAAGCGTATGCAGGTCGTATGCACATCTTAAATGCAATGAACCAAGTAATTTCACGCGCTCGTCCTGAAATCTCTATGCACGCGCCTACATTCCAAGTGATCAACATCAACCCTGATAAGATCCGTGATGTGATTGGTAAAGGTGGCGCAACGATTCGTGCGATCACTGAAGAAACTAAAGCAGCAATCGATATCGAAGATAACGGTACAGTTCGCGTATTTGGTGAAACTAAAGCGGCTGCTTCTGCTGCTGTTGCGAAAATCCAAGCGCTTACTGCTGAAATCGAACCAGGTACAATCTACACTGGTAAAGTGATTCGTATCGTTGAATTTGGTGCGTTTGTAAACATCCTTCCAGGTACTGATGGCTTACTTCACATCTCTCAAATTTCTAACGAACGCATTGCGAACGTTTCAGACGTATTATCTGAAGGTCAAGAGATCAAAGTACAAGTTGCTGATGTCGACAACCGCGGTCGTATCAAATTAACCATGAAAGACATCGAACAAGCTTAATGGTTTGTTGATTCACAGGGTTTCGGCTCTGTGAATGGATTCTAAAAAGCCTTGAGTGCAGTCAGAGTATGAACTTTGACTTGCTCAAGGCTTTTTTTATGGCATCATGCAAAAAGTAAACACAATAATAAATGAGATATGCAAACCTATTATTTTTTTCAGCATCCAACAGCCGCGCATATCTATGTGCAAGACCAAGTGCAATGTGAGCATCATCCTGAACTTGAGCCTGAGTTTATTTGGATTGATTGTACCCGTGAAGATGTCGTTAACCGCCCTGAGCAATGGCAGCGTGAGATTATTCAGGCGTGTGATCTACGGGTCAATGAATATCATCTGTGGGATATTTTAAATCTAGAGCATCCGTGTGCCTTTGACACACTCGATGATTACGATTTATTAATTTTTAGAAAAATGGTCACCCCCGATGACCAAATTGTTGCAGGCGCCGACGCGCTTGAAAAGCATGAGCGGGTCTTTGGTTTGGCGACTACCCCGATCAGTTTTTTGCTCACGCCCCAAGTGCTGATTACGGTTCGTGAAAAGGGCAACAAAGCCATTGAAAGTTATATCCAGCGGATTGAAACCTTAATTTCTCGTCCGATTGATGAACAAAATAAACCACGAAAATTAGCCATGACGCCCTTAGATTTGGCATTGCGCTTACTGAATAATATGGTGGATGGATACTTGGATTTACGTGTTCCTTTGACGCGCCGTGTCGAGTTTTGGCAGCAAGAGTTATTACAAGGGCATCGACGGTTTACCAAGTGGCATCAACTGTTGCAGGAAAATATGGCCTTTCAGCAAGTGGAAAACTTGTGTGAAGAGCAAATTGAAGCCTTGCAAGAACTGCGTGATGAAGTTGTGGATAATTACCCGCATTTGAAAGGCAAAAAGCGCAGTGAAAAGCAGGATATCATGCTGGTTCGCGTAGATGATTTAACTAGCCATATCGAACGCATTCAAAAACACACCACACGATTACGCAGTGCCGTGCAGGCCGCCATTGATCTGCATTTTTCAGCCGTTGCCAACCAAACCAATGAAAATATGCGTATTTTAGCGATTATTACGGCGATTTTCGCACCATTAACCTTATTAACTGGTATATACGGTATGAACTTTGAGTTTATTCCCGGACTCAAATCGCCAACCGGTTTTTGGATCATGCTTGGTATCATGTTGATTACCACGATTTTACTGCTGTATTATTTTTATCGACGGCATTTGGTGGGGCGTGGCGAAAAAAGTGTGATTGATATGCTGGCACAGCAACATGGCGATCAACACATGAATTTGTTTTGGTTTATGGATTATGAACCAATTAAACAAACGGTGAAGGGCACAGTCAAAGGTACGGTTAAAACTATGAAAGAAATTGAGAAGCTGACGAAACTCAAATAGTTCGCGTTAGCTTCTCTGATGGATGGGTCTGCTTTAAATCCTTTGATAACTTCGAGACTCACCAAGGGTGCATATTTGAGTTTGCCTTTGCGTTTTAAGCACACTTCGACCAAGGGCTTGTACGGCATTGGGCGTATTGCAGTAAGTGTTCCACTATACGTCCCGTCAGCGTTTTTGACGACGGTGACATCGCCGCGTGAATATCCTGTTTGGTCATCAATTGTTTTCCAAACACCGGTCATATCACTGGCATGCAGCAGACCGCTGAAACTGAGTAATGCCCCAAATAGCACATGATGCATGTGCATGATGAATCCTTTGTCATGATTTTATTGTTTTTAAATTTTGTTTTAAAAATCTGCAGTACAACGCGATTTGACCGATCCTTATGGTCCTAGCAATTCAATTGCGTAGCCTCGTAGGTTGTACTGCGAACGACATGCATCATGAAAATTCCCCTATACGAGTCGATATCTCAAGATATATCATCATTTTCATTACTTTTCAGTAAGCGATAAATTTCATCTTTTAGCTTTAATTTCTTACGCTTAATGGTCTCAATATCCGTGTTGTAGTGATTAACAGGATCTAATTCCAATTGAATGATTTCGCGATCCAACTCATCATGTTCTTCAAAGATCCGCGCAAAATGCGGATTTTCATCACGTAACTGAGTGACCAAATCACGGTACTCAGGAAACATGTTTTTGACTTTTTTATTGCAATCTCGTGTTTTCATGGTTGTCGATCATTTCCTCTACAAGAAAAAAGAAAAACGCCCTGCAGGACAGAGCGTTCACGAATACATTTAGTGCGAATGAAGCTGTTGGTGTTTCACTTGGCGACGTAGTTGTTGGACTTCATCAATCAGGTCGAGCATCATGGCGACCGCAGTAAAACTGGCATCGAAATCTCGTTGAAGCCGATAGGCACGCCGTGCGCGAGATATATCATCGCCAAAAAATTGATGAATCCTGTCTTCTGAACGGCTAGGCAGAATATCGTATTCGAGTAGTTGCAGAACCCATTCTGGACTTTGCCCACAGGCAGAGGCAAAGTGTTGTAGATCAAAACTACTTTTTTCGTCTACGATTTCAGTCTGTTTACATCCGTCACAGACAATTTCACGATAATGAATTGTTGTCATGGTGCTCTCCTTAAGACTGTCGTGGATTAAATGACGGAAAAGCTTGAGCAAAAGCCGCATAAGCTTGTTGCTCTTGTTCTGTTTGTGCAGCTGGTATCACTATATTTAAAACCAGGTAAAGCTGTCCGGGTGTTTTGTTTGGTATCCCTTTGTCCTTTAATCGTAGCTGCTGTCCAGTACGCGCATTTTTAGGAATCTGTAGCTCTAATGTTTTGCCATCAGGACTGGTAAATGCAATTTTTTGACCCAATGCTGCTTCCCAAGGACTGATATTCAGTTGTTGGAAAATATCAGCACCTTCTACACGGGTTTGCTCGGTTTGTTTATACAAAAATTCAATGTATAAATTACCAGCAGCTCCACCGTTATAGCCAGCTTGCCCTTGGCCCGAGAGTCGAATTTGTTGACCTGATTTCATGCCTGCAGGAATTTTGACTTGTAGGGTTTTACGTTGAACTTCAGGCTCACCATGGGCATTTAAGCTCGGAATCTGCAAGGTGATATTCTGCGTTGCACCATGAAATGCGATTTCTAAATCCACTTCTAAACTGGCGTGTTGGTCTTCACCACGGAAGCTCTTGGTTTGGCGGTTTGCACGTTGATACTGATAGTCACCGCCACCAAAGCCTTGCCCAAAACGACCAAACAAGTCTTCAAATCCACTAAAGTCCGCATGCTGACCATCACTCGTCGATTGGCGATAAAACTGAGATTGGTCAAAACCACCTTGGTTGCCAGCATTAAACCCAGCAAATCCTTGAGGATGATCGAGTTCAAAATCGTATTGTTTTTTCTTTTCGGCATCACTCAAGGTGTCGTATGCAACATTAATCGCTTGCATACGCGCTTCAGCATCAGCCTCTTTACTGACGTCAGGGTGATATTTACGCGCCAATTTTCGATAGGCTTTTTTGATTTGATCTGCCGAAGCATCTCGGGCGATCCCTAAAGTTTGATAGTGATTGTCTGGCATACTCTCTGTATAAATATTGATCATGTTTAAATCAATATAGAAGGGTTCATCAAACTGTCATAGGGGCAAACTGCAGCTTATTGTTTCAAAATATGACAATAAAAAAGCCTCACGAGGAGGCTTTTAAAAACACATTTAAAATTAATATTTTATCCAAGTGACACTACGACCAATCACAGATACACCAACATACCCACGTATAGTTAAATGTTTTCCTGAAGCACTAAGTCTTGCTTTGCCTTTATAGATTTTTCCACCAATCGGGTCCAGAACTTTACCGTTTTGGAATTCACGTGGATTTTTTGGATCTTGTTTAAAGTCCCAAATAAATGGCAAGCCGATAAAAGGTTTATTTTTCAATTCACCTGGGCAGTTCGAGCAGACGCCCATTTTTTCAGTGCCAGGGACATTGCGTGTGGTGACAATGATGCCTTCATAGCTTCCATCGGCTTTTTTGCGAATTTCAACGTCTGCACGCGAATATCCTGTACGGTCATCGACGGTTTTCCACTTCCCCACTAGCGGATCGGTTTCCGCAGCGATTGATAATCCTGACAAAGTGCTAAGTAGTATTCCGGCAAATAATTGTTGATATATTTTTTTCATTTCATCCCCTGAAAATTCAGAATTGTGTTTTTAGAGTAAGTTGCCTAATTTATCTATAAAGTCCTACAAAATCAATGTGATAGTTTGTGATGTATTTGGCGGAATTTCTTAAAACGCTGCTTTAATATGGAGTTTTTACTCTAAATTTTAAGTTAAAAAAGGCCTTTAATGATTTAAAGGCCTAGTGCTTAGTTTTTGACCCAAGTGACATTGCGTCCAATTGCAGAGCCTTCAGTACGACCATTGATGATCAAATGCTTGCCATTATTCATCAAACGAGCGCGTGCATTGTAGTGCTTGCCTGATTTGGGATCGAGCATCACTCCACCCACAAATTCATTGGGCTTTTCTGGATCAGCGCTTAAGCCGCTTAAAGTGGTTAAACCGACCATGGGTTTATTTTTCTGAGCACCGGTGCATTGCGTGCATGTCGAAACATTTGCTGTTCCGGGTACGCTTCGGCTTTGGATAATGGTGGCCGAATACAGGTCATGCTTATCTTTACGAATCACCACATCGGCAAGGGAATATCCTGTTCGATCATCAATGGTTTTCCATGTCCCCACTAAGGGGTCAATCGCTGCAAAAGCAGAGGATAAACTGCAGATGGAGAACATGCCGAACAGGATAGAAGGGAGGAATTTAACAGCCATATAATTACCCACATTACACAAAAAGCGGATGCCTAAAACTTAAAGGCATAAAAATATTATGGGTTTAATGTAGCCTGAAATAATATGAATATTCTAGTGATTTTTTAAGAATTGGTATTTATATTTTGAGCCAAAACATGAACGAGTTGGCGCTAAATGAGGTTTATGCTGAACGTCTACGCACTAGTAAAATAGTCGGAATTCATCTCAAAGTAGATTATTATCGGCATGATGAACTCGTCTGGAGTTGAGTTCATCATGCCAATGAAAGCCAAATGGCGACTTTAGTTGACGCGGATCCAAGATACCGTCCGGCCGAGAAGCGTGGTTCCAACATAACCTCGAAGTGTCAGGACATTGCCGCGCGCATTCAATTGCCCTTTACCTTGATAAGTATTGCCTGAAAGTGGGTCGATCACCTTGCCATCGGTGTACGCATTCTCTTTTGCATTATGTTTGAAGCCAGAGAATATCGGTAAACCAATTAAGGGTGCATTTTTGAGTTTACCTTCGCATTTTTCACAAATCGTGGTGACAGGGCGGTTAGGGATGGCATGTACTTTGGTGATTTTACCGCTATAGCTGCCGTCTTTTAATTTGGTGATTTGGACTTCAGCACGGGCATAGCCTGTTTTGTCATCTATGGTTTTCCAGGTCCCGACGAGGTCTGCTGCATGTGCTGTCATTGGGCCAAAGCAGAACATGGCTAAAGCAATAGTGAGTGTTTTGAGTTTCATATTTTATCCAGTTTTTTTACATTATTTTTCTATTAAAAAATAAAGCTTTGTTGGTTTTTTTGACTTTATTTCTGGCGCGATTCTACTCGAAAAAAATTTGATCGCAAATACAGTTGATCATGTTGAGGTTCTAAAGCTCGAAACCATTCGACTAAGCGGAAGAAAGTAGTAGGTCTAAATTTTATCGGGACAATAAAAAAGCACCCCGAAGGATGCTTAGATTTAGGCTTTTAATCATGCAATGATTTAGCTAAGGTGTTGACCAAAAAGGGATAAAGCTTCTTCTGCCGTAAAGGTATATTTTGTATTACAGAATTGGCAGTCCATTTCAATTGGGTTTTGAAACTCTAAGGTTTCACGAACTGCAGCAACACCGATTTGTTCAAGTGCTGTCGCACAGCGTTCTTTTGAACATGTACAGCCAAATTTTAAGGCCTCAGTTTCAGGAAGACGAACTTCTTCTTCGTTATATAAACGATATAAGATTTCATTTGCGGATAAAGACGTTAACTCTTCTGCTTTTAATGTCTCAGTCAGCATGGTTAAACGTGGCCATAGGTCTTCATCGACACGGCGTTGTTCTTCTTCGTTGTTACGAGGCAATAACTGGATCAGTAAACCACCTGAACGGCTGTTGCTGCTTGCTAAGACGATGCGTGTTGGGATCTGTGCAGATAGATCATAATATTGCATCAAGCAACCCGCTAAAGTCGGTTTGTCTAAAGGTACAATCCCTTGATAACGCTCACCAAATTCAGGCTCGATATTAATGAAAAGTACTGGGTTTACCAAGGCTTTGAGTACCGTGCTGCTGTCTTCAGCGGTTTGAAAGTGCGGGTCTTCTTCATAATCTGCAAGTGCGCGAACTTCACCGAGATGATTACATTCCGCCATTGCCCATTTAAAAGTGCCTGCAGCCTGAATTTGTAAGCTAATACGACCTTTAATTTTTAAGGTGCTGGCCAACAAGGCAGTCGCGCTGAGCATTTCACCCAAGAGAATTTGTACAGCAGGTGCATAGTCACGCTGTGCAAGAATCGTTTGTAGGGCTTCTTCAAGATGAACCACTTCTCCACGAACAGGGCTATCTTCAATAAAAAAGCGTTGGCGTAAATCTGACATAAAATTCTCCATAACCCTGCTTTAATGGTGACGATATTGTAAAACACAAGTCATTCATTATCATCTCTTGTGACATCAATACGATGACGTTGTAAGCTGCGTTGTAAATCAACACCTGTAGGTTTTTCAAGGGCTTGCGCATCGCTTTCAAACAAATGTTCCAGTTCAGCTAAAGCGTTACGATGCGTTTCATAAATTTTTTGTTCATCGGTATAGATTTGCTGCTGTTGAGTCAGCAGTTTTTCATCATAATCACGGAACAATTCGATACTTTTATAGGCATCTTCATCGCTGATGCCTAAGTCGCACAGCATGTGATAGGCCATTCCTAAAGACGATAAATAGGTTTCACGCCAAATATGCTCAATCCCCAAATCACGCAGCAGATGCACCTGATGACGGTCACGCGCACGGACCAATAATTTTAACTGAGGGTAATTCAGGTGAATATGACGCGCCACGTTCATCGAGTCTTCAATATCATCTATGGCAAGGACGAACACTTTGGCATGTTCAATGCCCGCAGCGCGTAAAATATCTGGTTGTGTGGCATCGCCATAATATAGATGACCACCATAATTACGTACGAAATCGACTTTGTCTAAGTTGCTATCAATAGCGGTAAAAGACAAATGCTGTAAATGCGCCACACGAGCAATGATTTGTCCAAAACGTCCAAAGCCCGCAATAATCACAGGATTATGTTCATCCGGAATGTCGTCATATTCGGGGATGGTTTTTGGATTAAAACGTGGCAAAATTTGTGATTGTATTAACCAGTACAACATAGGGGTCAACACCATCGACAAAGTGACGATGAGGGTTAATGGCTCCAAAATGGCTTGCTGTACGACATTTTCACTTTTCGCCACACTAAAGACCACAAAGGCAAATTCACCGCCTTGAGCCAAACAGGTCGCCAGTAAAATACTGTTGCGCCATGAATTTTTAAGATAACGCGCAATCGCCGTAAGTGACGCCATTTTGATGAGCATCAGTGCCAATGCACCACCGATAATGAACCACGGCATTTCAACGAATAATGACAGTTCTGTGGTCATGCCCACGGTCATAAAGAACAAACCAAGTAAAAGCCCTTTAAACGGAGCAATACTGGCTTCGAGTTCATGGCGGAATTCCGAGTCTGCCAATAGCACGCCGGTCAGAAATGCTCCGAGTGTGGTACTGATGCCCAGTACATCCATCAACACCACGACACCCAGCACAATAAATAAGCCAACAGCAGTGATCAGTTCATGCGCGCCACTTTTCGCAACGAAACGGAAAAAAGGCCGCATTAAGTATCGACTAAATAAAAATAAGCCTGAAAAAGTTGCAATGATTGCAGCGAAATAGGCGATTCCGTGATGTGATGATTCTGTTCCTGCGAGCAGGGGGATGACTGCAATCAGGGGAATTGCGGCCATATCTTGAAACAGCAAAATCGAAAAGGATTGTTGCCCATAGGTGGTGTTTAATTGCTGTTTTTCACTCAGCATCTGCAAGACAAAGGCAGTAGAGGAGAGTGCCAGAGCGAAACCGATAACGATACTGGCTGCAATGCCTTGTTGTAAGGCAAAAAAACTGCCTAGCGCTAAAAGCAGACCGGTCAGACCGACTTGTAAACTGCCCATGCCGAAAATAGAACTACGCATGCTCCATAGCCGCTGTGGACGAAGTTCGAGTCCGATCAGGAACATCAGTAAGATCACGCCAAATTCAGCGAGCTCTTGGATCGCTTCGGGATCACTGGCAATGTTAAAGACATCGGGGCCGAGCAAAATACCGGTGAACAGATATCCCAATACCGTTGCAATACCAAAGCGCTTGAGCAAAGGGACAAGCAATAAGGATGCGCCAAGGAAAATTGTGATCTGTAACAGTAGTGACATTTACTCGTCCTAGAGTGGTATTTTTGGTCGAAAGTTGCAATTCAGTATGACTGATTTTTCAGACTGAATTGTACGCGTTTAACTGAGTTCCTGTGGGTCTATATCGAGGCTCAATTTCATATTTGATGGCTTGTTATGCAAGATGTTTTGCCACCAATAACGCAGATAATAATGTAAGCGCGCACGATCTGTAGACAGTAAAACCATGTGGGATTGATAACGTCCCGCTTTGCGCTCCATCGGGGCAGGAATCGGCCCCCAAATGTCAATAATTCCAGCAGAGTCCTGACGCAGCAATTGGGCATGTTGCTGTAAAAATTCAGTATTGAGTTCTTGGTTTTTGGACTCACAGCGCACCAATGCGGCATAGCGAAACGGTGGCATTTGTGCCATTTCCCGTTCTTTCATGGTTTCTTTGGCAAATTTTCGATAGTCCTCATTGACCAAGATATTCAAAAGCGGATGGTCGGGTCTTAGGGTTTGTAAAAACACATCGCCTTTACGTTCACCACGGCCGGCACGCCCAGTGACTTGTACAATGAGCTGTGCAGTACGCTCGATGGCACGGAAGTCCACACTCAGTAGACCTGAATCGATATCTAAAATCGCCACCAAGGTGACGTAAGGGAAATGATGTCCTTTGGCCAGCATTTGTGTACCGAGTAAAATGGCAGGTTCGCTTTTTTGAATCTTGTCATAGATTTTTTGCCAACTGCCGACTCGACTGGTGGAATCACGATCGACCCGTATAACGTCATGCTGCGGAAATAGCTCATTTAGGCTTTCTTCAACCTTCGCTGTACCCATACCCACGGATTTCAGTTCTTGGTGATTACACTGTGGACAATGCTCTGGCATACGGTGAATGGTGCTGCAGTGGTGACAATGTAGGTGTTGATAGGGTGTGCGGTGTACCGTGAAATTGGCATCACAGTGCGGACATTTGGCCTGCCATGCACAGCTTTCACAAATTAAAACCGGGGCATATCCACGACGGTTTAAGAACACTAACACTTGTTCTTTTTTTTCAAGGCGCTTACGGATTTCACCAATTAATAATTGGCTGATTCCATGCTGTTTCTGTGCCACTTTCAGATCAAGGATGTGCATTTTCGGCATGACCGCAGTGCCCGCACGTTGGTTCAATTCCAGTACGGTCATTTTGCCTTGTTTCGCCAGTGCATAGCACTCGATACTAGGCGTGGCAGAACCTAAAATGACAGGGCATTGTTCCAGATGCCCACGGTAAAGTGCGACATCCCGAGCGTGATAGCGAAAGCCTTCTTGTTGTTTAAAGGACAGATCATGCTCTTCATCAATCACAATCAAACCCAAATTAGGCAGTGGCGTATAAATCGCAGAACGCGTGCCTAAGATAATAGACGCCTTGCCCGTTTGCGCCGCTTGCCAAGCTTGCATACGTTTTGAATCGTTCAACCCCGAATGTAGTAGGGCAATATTGCAATGAAAACGTGATTGGAAACGGCTAATGGTCTGTGGGGTGAGTCCAATTTCAGGTACCAAAACCAAGACCTGTTTGCCTTGCTTAAGAACCTCTTGCATGATTTGTAAATAGACTTCGGTTTTACCGCTGCCGGTCAGACCATCAAGTAAAAATGCCTGATATTGATTACGCGCCTTTAACACCCGATCAATGGCTTTCTTTTGCTCAGGATTTGCAGTGAGTGGCATTTGCGCCATGCTCATGGGCATCGGGCTAAAGTCCTGTTCCGCCAAGACACATTGGCAGATGCCTTTTTTCTCTAATGCTTTGAGTGTCGCGGTTTCCACACCTGACAAATTTAAAAGATTTTCACCTGTGCCTGTGGGATGTAATTTTAGTATTTTATACGCCTCTTGTTGACGCTCTGAACGTTTAATTTTGGCTTCAGCATTATGGTCAATCAGATTCCATGTCCGTGCCAATAAATTATAGGGCTTTCCTTGGCGTAACAGCGTCGGAAGGGCACTTTGCATCACTTCACCAATCGGAAATTGGTAATACTGTGCAGACCATGTCAATAAATTTAAAACTTTCTCATCTAAAATGGCACGATCATCAAGAAGTTCGGTAATGGCCTTGAGTTTAAATCTTGAATCGAGTGGTGCATCGGGAGCAATTTTTTCCACGATGATACCGGTCAAATTTTGCCGACCAAAAGATACAGCAACGCGTACACCTACTTCAGCTTGTTGGTATTGCTCTTGGTTTAAGCTGTAATCGAAGCAGTCGTATAAATATACCGGAACGGCGACTCGAACGCGGTAAATAGGTGTTGCAATGCTCGCTGAATTTGCCATAAAACGTGGATAAGTTCCTGATTAAATTTCGTCGTGATCGTAAAGGAGTTGTGTTAGAGTGAGCTCATATTTTATATCTAAGAATATGAATGATTTTGATGGTCAGACGCAACTGCGCTGATAGAAATTTTGGAAAATTAGAGCATTACAATGCCTGCATATCAGTTTACTGCCATAGACGCTTCAGGGAAGCAGCAGAAGGGTGTACTTGAGGGTGATTCTGCGCGTCAAATTCGTCAACAGCTCAGAGATCAGTCACTCATTCCAGTTGCTGTCGATCCGATAGAGCAAAAAGACAAACACGCGCAGCAGCGCTGGTTTCAAAAAGGGCTGAATGCCTATGACTTGGCTTTATTGACTCGCCAACTTTCAGTTTTGGTTGCCGCTGCAATACCATTAGAAGAAGCGATTCGTGCTGTGGGAAAACAAAACGAAAAAGCCCATGTGCAAAACCTGTTGATGTCGGTGCGTTCTAAAGTTTTGGAAGGACATTCTTTAGCCAACGCACTACAACAAGCGGGACGCTTTCCTGAACTGTATATTGCCACGATTGCAGCAGGTGAGCGTTCAGGTCATCTCGATCTCATTCTCGACCAACTTGCTGATTACACCGAAAACCGCTTCGCCATGCAAAAAAAAGTGCAGGGTGCGATGATTTATCCCATCATCCTGATGTTAATGTCTTTCGGTATTGTGATGGGACTCATGACCTATGTGGTCCCAGATATTGTCAAAACCTTTGACCAAAGCAAAGATGCCTTGCCGTGGATAACGGTCGCTTTAATGAAAGCCAGTGATTTTATTCGAATGGCCTGGCCATTTTTATTGGTCGGTAGCGTAGTTTCGATTTTTCTCTTGGTTCGATTCCTCAGAACAGCGGCGGGACATTATGCCTTTGACCGATTGACCTTGAAATTACCGTTATTTTCCAAACTGTCTAAAGGCATTAATGCCGCTCGTTTTGCCAGTACCTTGTCGATTTTAACCAAGTCTGGCGTGCCTTTGGTCGATGCTTTAAAAATTGGCGCAGCGGTCAGTAATAATTGGGTGATTCGAGATTCGGTCAACCTTGCGGCAGAGAAAGTAACAGAAGGTGGTAATTTAGCAACACAGCTTGAGCGAAGTGGTTATTTCCCACCGATGATGGTACAAATGATCAAAAGTGGTGAAAGTTCAGGCGAATTAGATCGGATGCTCGAACGTGCGTCGACGATGCAAGACCGAGAAGTGACGACTTTAATTTCAACTTTATTGGCGTTGCTTGAACCGCTGATGTTGGTATTTATGGCGAGCATTGTACTGGTGATCGTGATTGCTGTGATGCTGCCAATCGTGAATATGAATAATATGATTTAAGACATTCGAACAATGATGTGAACAGAGATTTGTAACATGCAAGTGAAGACAAAAAATATGAAGCAACAAGGTTTTACTTTAATTGAAGTGATGGTGGTCATTGTCATTTTAGGTGTTTTGGCAGCGCTGATTGTACCGAACGTGATGGGCCGTGGTGAAAAAGCCAAAGTCGATACTACGGCGATTACTTTAAAAAGTGTCGCTGGCTCATTAGATCAATACAAAATGGACAATGGTAAATTCCCTTCAATGCAAGACGGCGGATTAAATGCTTTGGTCACTAAACCTGAGTCTGCTAAAAACTGGTTGCCAGGTGGCTACATCAAAGGTGGCTATCCAAAAGACAGTTGGGACAATGACATTCAATATGTGATTCCCGGTTCTGAAGGCCGTCCTTATGATCTTTATTCATTTGGTGCGGACGGTCAGTCTGGTGGTGAAGAAAATGATGCTGATATTTACTATAAACACTAACTGAGAATAATTATAAATTCAGTTTTAATGGAATTAATCACTTCACTTAATAGGGTGTTTCAATATTGAGTGAAGTGATAATAAATCTTAATTATAAAATTAATATTAAGTTATTGAATTTAATTTAAATTACATAATGCAAAATATGTGATATTTATAATAAGAATTATTCCCAATTTTATTGATTACAATAATCGCAAAATATGAATAAATATAGGCTTTTCATTTAAATAAAACCGCGCATAATATCTTTTATGGTACTTTTTTAGCCATGGAGGATAGCATGAAAGCATTATTATTAACGGATGAAATTAACCAATTTCATTGGTCTATGCTGAAATCTGTTCTTTTGATTTTAAGTATTCTGCCGATCAGTCAAGGCATTGTGTATTTATGGCAAAGCACTGAGGGCAGTAGCCAAATTATGGTGGGCTTCTTTGCCATGAGCTTAATGAGTTCATTACTGGCTTTAAGTTTTTGGTCTGCATTAAAAGCGACTGTGGCAAATTTAAAACAAGAACATGCATCTGCCATCGAACAACTGGTTGTTCGTCTTTATCGATATATTCCAATGGTATCTTTAGCTGCCATGCTTTCCTATTTAGTTACGCAGTTATAACCCCAAAATTAAACCTTCAAAACTGGAGCTTGCTCCAGTTTTTTTATGTCTCGTGTTAATGAACAGTTCGTAGCGTACATCAGTGCATACTTCTACATGGTACGCGCTCTAACATAACCTTGCTTTGTCCGTTTTGACGCATCGAATGTCTGTTTCACATATGGTCAGCCTGAATGAAATTTTTATAATCTTTACATATCAGATCTTAGATAGTTGGATGAAGTACAACAAAGAAAAGAAAGAGGGAAAAATGCAACAGATCGATTGGCAAGATTTTTTGAAAGTTGAATTACGTGTGGGGAAAATTGTGCAGGCTGAAGTCTTTGAGCAAGCACGTAAACCCGCGTACATTCTCCATGTGGATTTTGGAGAGGAACTGGGCATTAAAAAATCCAGTGCGCAAATTACACAGCTATATCAGCCGGAAAATCTATTGGGAAAATTGGTCGTTGCCGTCGTGAATTTTCCAAAAAAACAAATTGGTCCGATCCAGTCAGAGTGTTTGGTCACAGGCTTTCATAATGCAGAGGGGCATGTTGCTCTTTGTGTGCCTGATACAGAGATTCCCCTAGGCACCAAGTTACTTTGAAAAAGTAGGGTGAACTGGCACCCTGAAAGTTTATCAATAAAAAACCGAGCCAAAGCTCGGTTTTTTTGATCTTTTGTAGCGGAATTAACGGCGTGATTTAAAAGAAATATCAACTTTACGCGGGCGATAAATCCAACCGAGAATCAACAACAAGAATGAGAAAAACAACACAGGCCAATCACTTAAGCGAGTGTAAAGTGTCTCGCCTTGCATGGCAGGTAAATCACCACGCAGTACCGCATCTTTATCCATCGGTGCTTGTTTCACAATGTGGCCATTATGATCAATAAAGGCGGTAATGCCAGTATTGGTTGCACGGATAAACCAACGGCCATTTTCTTTGGCACGCATTTGAACCATTTGTAGGTGCTGATGCGGGCTCGCTGTTCCAGTAAACCATGCGTCATTGGAAATAGTCACTAGGTAGTCACTTTGACTAGCATTACGGCGCGTTAAGTTGGGATAAGCCACTTCATAGCAAATCGCCGCACCTAAATCATGACCTTTGACATTTAAAGGCTTTTGGTTGTTTGCGCCACGTGAAAAGCCACTCATCGACGGGTCATTTTGTAGGGCAGGTAGTACCCAACTTAACATCCCTGAAAGCGGAATGTATTCACCAAAGGGTACTAGACGTTGCTTCTTGTATAGACCAGAAGATTCATCACCAGTTGCCATGATGGTGTTGTAATACATAGGGTGTTGGTTTTGCTGTGATTCTGCCAAGTCCCAATAGGGGATACCTGTCACCCAAGCCGTACCTGTTTTATTGGCTTGGACTTTCATCGCATCCAAAAACGGCTCAATATCGGTTTGGAACATTGGAATGGAGGATTCTGGCCAAACAATGACATCACGGCCCCATTCGGTCCGACTTAATGACGCATACTTCATTAAGGTTTGAGCTTGGTATTCTGTTAACCATTTTAAATCTTGTGGAATATTGCCTTGAATTAAGGAAACACTCAGCGGTTTTTCATTTTTAGGCTGAACAAATTGTAGTTGCCCTGCACCCCAGGCGCCGAGCAAAACAAGGGCAGATGGAACAATCCAGAAGATGCGTTTACGTAGGATTTCAACCAAGGCACAGGCCAATACAATGACCGCAAAAGATACCCCAAAGATCCCGAATAATGGCGCATAGCCATCGAGGAATCGTTCAGTAAAGGCATAACCTGCAAACAGCCATGGAAAACCGGTAAAGACCCAAGTTTTACTCCACTCGAAAAACACCCACAGTGGCGCAAAGGTCAGTGGGGTTTCTGGAAAGAAGCGGCGGTAGAGCCAACTCTGAACTGCGGTAAACAGGCCCATCACAATCGCCATAATGGCAATCATCAAAACACTCAGTGCTGAATTGGTATCACCATAGACATGGATCGAGGTATAGAGCCAAAAAGCCCCAACAAACCATAAGCCAAAGCCATACGCTAGACCAATGAAAAACGATTGTTTAGGTGCACGTTGACTTAGGCAGGCATACAGAATGGCTGGAGATAAAATTGCCAACCACCAATAATGATAAGGTGCCAGCGACAAGCTGAAGATGGCACCTGAAAATAATGCAATCAGCAAAGGATAGATGAAAGGTAGCTGTTTTTTTTGTTCTGAGTGGTTTAGCAGCTTATCAAAGTAGGTTCTCATTTACGGACAGCTCGGATCAGATGAATAGTACGTGCATCTGCCTCCAAAATGGTAAATTCCCAGTTTTCAAGTTCAATCACTTGACCTTGTAAATCACTGACCAAGCCCATTTCTTGTAGCAGTAAGCCGCCCACAGTTTCTACTTCATCATCTGAAAAATCAGCATCTAAAAGATTGTTAAAGTGTTCAATTGGTGTAAGTGCTTGAACCAACCATGTATTTGCACTTAGTGGGTCTTCATCTGGAATGATAAATTGAGCTTCTTCATCGACTTTGTCGTGTTCATCTTCAATTTCACCCACAATTTCTTCAAGAATGTCCTCTAAAGTGACTAAGCCTGAAGTTGTGCCATATTCATCAATCACTACAGCGATATGGGTTTGGGTATTTTTTAACATACGTAAAACTTGGTCAGAGCGTGCGCTCTCGGGTACAAATAAGGGTTGACGCATTAATGCACGAATATCGACTTTGGTGGTCGGTTCTGTCAAAAATGGCAACAAATCTTTGGCCAAGAGAATACCGACGACATTGTCAGGCTGGTCTGAGGAAAAGACAGGGAAACGTGAGTGTGCTGATTCAACAAGTACATGCAAAATATCTAATAGCTCATCATCTTCTTGTAAGCTGATCATCGCAGTACGGGGGGTCATCACCTCGCGGATTTTAGTTGCAGGTAAGTCGAGTACCCCTTCGAGCATGGCAACTGTATCGGGTTCTAAGAAGCGACGTGAATCTTGTACCAATTTCAACAGTTCGTCACGGGTTTCTGGTGCAGTGCCCAGCCATTTACGTAAGCCGCGCATGCCCCACGACGGGCCGGATTCCTCTTGCATGATCTTTCCTAAAGACTCTTAATATCTAATAAATGATGATTTTATCATACCGTAGAAAATACAGTTGTCTATTGTTAATGTTGATCTAGATGATGAGCGATCAAGTCATTTTAAGACGTTATCATCTGCATTTTTCAAGCTAACATTCGGTCGTTAGGATTATGCTAAAATAGCCCTAGATTTTAATACTGAGTTTTCTAATGTCTGAGCCTTCTGTGCCCCCATCAATTCAATTAAACACCCGTGGCTTACGTTGCCCTGAGCCTGTGATGATGTTGCATCAAGCCATTCGTAAATCAAAATCGGGTGATATTGTTGAGGTTTTTGCAACAGATAATTCGACCTCTTGGGATATTCCGAAATTTTGTATGCATTTAGGTCATGAGCTTTTGCTTCAAGAAGAACGTCTTGATGAAAATGGGAATAAAGAATTCCATTATTTGGTTCAGAAAGGTTAATTTAAGAGATTGTAAAAAATAATAATTATTAAGATGTTACATTTTTATTAATAAAATAGGCTGGTCAAGTCTGATGGCTAGCCTATATCATTCGCAGCATAATTATACAAAGTTTAAAAAACAGACTTTTAAAATGTTAAATTCGATTGCTCTTATACTTGAAAAATTAGGCTTATCTGCCCAAAAACGTGCCATTCATGTGCAATTTTCCAACCCTGCGTTGAATGATGAGCTTTTTATTCAACGTATTGATGGAGAGCATGTCTTAAACCAAGGCCTGCAAGCGACTTTGATTTGCCTATCTACTAATGCACTTATTCCACTAAAACAATTTATTGGCGCACAGGTCGCCGTTGATCAAGTGACCGATCAGGGCGAACTCTTCCGTACCACGGGTATTATTACCGAAGCCACCCAAGGCCAGAGTGACGGTTCACTCACCCTATATAAACTCACTCTAGAAGACGCAACGTCGCTATGGCATAAACGCCGCAACAGTCGTGTGTTTATGAACAAATCGGTGCGCGAAGTCAGTGAGACTCTCTTTAAAGAATGGCAAAGCAAAAGTCCGCTCTTTGCTGCCAGTCTAACGCTAGATCTAAGCGGTTTAAGTCAGAACTATGATGTACGACCTTTCATCATGCAGTCGAATGAAAGCGATTATGACTTTTTAACGCGTCTTTGGCGCAGTGAAGGCATCAATTGGCTCATCGATGAAGCGCAGCTGAAAGCACCACATTCCTCAGCGCCAATTGAAAAACAAAAACTTCGCCTGATTGATGACAATAGCCAATATCAAGCACTCAGCCGTCGTAGCATCCGCTTTCATCGCTCTAGCGCCACAGAAAAACAAGACAGCATCACCAGCTTGATCGGTGAGCGTAGCATTCAACCGACTGCGGTCCATGTGCAGCGCTGGCAAGCCGATGGACTCAGCCAAGAAGAAGGCGCAGGTTCAGTTCAAAGTAAACATCAGCATAGCCAAAGCCAAGACAATGCTAGCTTAAGTTTGGAACAAGCATGGCATATCAGCCCTGCATGGATGCAAGACTTAAAAGGCGAAGACCAAGCTACCGCTTCATCCAATAGCCAAATTGAAAAACTGAATCAAAACCTAACGCGCTATCACGAGCTACAATCAAAAAAATTCAATGCACAATCGACCGTGCGTGATACCCAAGTGGGTTATTGGTTTGAACTGAATGAACACCCTGAAATTGATCAACATAGTGGTGCAGACAAACAATTTTTAATTACAGAAAAGAAATTCTATAACCAAAATAACTTACCCAAAGATCTCACTGAACAGGTCAATCAACTGATTGAACAAAGCCAGTGGAATATTAAACCCATCCATGAACAGGCCGAGCGTCAGGCCAATCAGCTCACATTGCAACGCCGCAATATTGCGACCGTTCCTGAATATAACCCACTCGAACACCGTCCAAGCACCCATCCGCAACGCGCCAAAGTCGTTGGGCCAAGCGGTGAAGAAATACATGTCGATGAATGGGGGCGTATCAAAGTCCGCTTCTTATTTACCCGTGGTGATGACCACAGCCATGATGGCGGTGCAGGCAGCAATGATAATGATACGGACTCTGCATGGGTCGATGTACTGACTCCATGGGCAGGTGAAGGCTATGGCGCACGATTCTTACCGCGGATTAATGAAATTGTAGTCATTGATTTTTTTGACGGTAATATCGACCGACCATTTGTGGTGGGGCGTATACATGAAGCACAGCGCAGTCCAACCCAATTTGATAGTAAAGGCAAACTGCCAGACACCAAAAAACTGGCTGGAATAAAAAGTAAGGAAGTCCAAGGTGAAGGCTTTGGACAACTTCGCTTTGATGACACGACTGGACAAATCTCAACACAATTACAAAGTACCCATGGCGCCACTCAGCTCAACCTAGGGAACCTCAGTCATCCCAAAGAAACCGCAGAAAGTGAGGGAAGAGGCGAAGGTTTTGAACTGAGAACCGACCAATGGGGCGCGGTGCGTGCAGGACAGGGGCTACTTGTTAGTACACACCCACAACAACAAGCAGCAGCAATGCACCTCGACGCACAAGCGGCGAAAGAACAAATCGAAGCCAACTTAAACAGCAGTAAAGCCTTAAGTGAAGTGGCGAAAAACCAGCAAACTGACCCGCTTGAAGTCTTAGATAATCTGAAAAACTTCCTTGGCCAAATCGAAAAAGGCAGTAAAGAAAAAGCTGATGCCTTTAAACAAGCCTTAATGATTTTATCTGCACCAAACTCCATTGCTGTGAGTAGTCAGGAAGATATTCATCTTTCAGCGGATGGGCAGATCAGCCAAAGTGCAGGCGATAGCATCAACCTCAGTAGCCAAAAATCCTTGATTGCCCATGCACAAAACAAGATCAGTCTATTTGCAGCACAAGAAGGCTTAAGAGCTTATGCTGGTAAAGGCAAAGTTGAAATCCAAGCGCAAGGAGATGGGGCGGATCTGATTGCACGAAAAGGTATTCAAATTATTTCCACTGAAGATACAGTCGAAATTAAAGCGAGTAAGAAAATAGTACTGACAGCAGGTGGTAGTCAAATCGAAATCAGCAGTGCGGGTGTATTGCCTACTACGGCTGGAAAGTTTGAGGTGAAGGCGGGGCAGCATAAGTTTGTGGGAGGGGAGAGAGTTGATATTTCTAACTTCCCATTCATGCCTGATAGTTCAAGATATAATGCACAATTTAAATTTACTGATGATAATGGTCAGCCATATAAAAATGTAGGTTATCTGGCAAAGTTTAAAAATGGGCGAACAAAAAAAGGTAGAACGAATAAAGAAGGCTACACTGAAATTTTTTACACAGAGTCCGCAGAAGATATTAAAGTCTTTTTAGAACTTTAATTTACTTAGTAGCTTTTATAAATTAAATTTAGTTTTTTATGTTTGAAAGAGGTATCTATTGATTATTGATTATTGATTATTGATTATTGATTATTGATTATTGGTTATTGATTATTGGTTATTGATTATTGATTATTGATTATTGATTATTGATTATTGATTATTGATTATTGATTATTGATTATTGATTATTGATTATTGATTATTGATTATTGATTATTGATTATTGATTATTGATTATTGATT